>CAZWDE010000546.1:0-1502 GCA_964632555.1 uncultured Limibaculum sp. | reverse complement strand
CGCGCTTCTCGAAAGCCTCGAGGGCAAGAAGGGAATGCCGCGGCTGAAGCCGCCCTTCCCGGCGGGGGTCGGGCTCTATGGCTGCCCGACGACGGTCAACAACGTCGAATCGATCGCGGTCGTGCCCACTATCCTGCGCCGCGGCGCGACGTGGTTCGCCGGGATCGGGCGCGCCAACAACACGGGCACCAAGATCTTCGCGATCTCCGGCCACGTGAACCGGCCCTGCGTGGTCGAGGAGGCGATGTCGATCCCGCTCAAGCAGCTGGTGGAGCGCCATTGCGGCGGCGTGCGCGGCGGCTGGGACAATCTCAAGGCGGTGATCCCGGGCGGCTCCTCGGTGCCGCTGCTGCCGGCGTCGCAGTGCGACGACGCGATCATGGATTTCGACTGGCTGCGCGAGCAGAAATCCGGCCTCGGCACCGCGGCGGTGATCGTGATGGACCAGTCGACCGACGTCATCAAGGCGATCTGGCGGCTCGCGAAGTTCTACAAGCACGAGAGCTGCGGCCAGTGCACCCCCTGCCGCGAGGGCACGGGCTGGATGATGCGGGTGATGGAGCGGCTCGTGACGGGCGACGCCTCGGTCGAGGAGATCGACATGCTGCTCGACGTGACCAAGCAGGTCGAGGGGCACACGATCTGCGCCCTCGGCGACGCCGCCGCCTGGCCGATCCAGGGCCTCATCCGCCACTTCCGCGACGAGATCGAGGACCGCATCCTGAAGCGCAAGACCTCGCGCCCCGCGCCCATCGCCGCCGAGTGAGGGCGCCGGGCGTTGACCGAGCCGACCGCGCCCCCGATGCTCGGCCACCTCGCGCAGCTCAACATCGGGCGCGTCGCCGCCCCGCTCGACGATCCGCGCATGGCCGAGTTCGTCGGGAACCTCGACCGCATCAACGCGTTGGCCGAGCGGATGCCGGGGTTCGTCTGGCGGCTTCGGGGGGAAAGCGGCAACGCGACCGACATCCCCTGGGCGGGCGACCCGACCATCGCGGTCAACCTGTCGGTCTGGGAGAGCGGCGAGGCGCTCGAGCGGTTCACCTTCGCCACCGTGCACCGCGCGGTCTACGCCCGCCGCGCCGAGTGGTTCCGCGCGCTCGAGCGCCATCACCTCGTGCTCTGGCGGGTGCCGGCGGGCCATCGCCCGAGCCTCGAGGAGGCGGCGGAGCGGCTCGCCCATCTCGAGGCGCACGGCGACACCGCGCACGCCTTCGGCTGGGCGGGCCTGCCCGGCGCCCGCCTGTGGCGGGCCGCGCGATGTGATAGGGTGGCGGCGGAGTGACACGGTGACGGCGCCGCCCGGCGTCGCCATTGTCACGCCAACCGGACGACGCCCGCCCGCCGGCGCCGCGCATCGGCTGGCCGCCGCGCCCGAGGAGGAGAGATGAGCGACACGCGCACCATCGTGATCGACGGCCGCGAGATCGAGGCCGACCCCAACCTGACCGTGATCCAGGTCTGCGAGCAGAACGGCATCGAGATCCCGCGCTTCTGCTACC
>CAZWDE010000545.1:0-1513 GCA_964632555.1 uncultured Limibaculum sp. | reverse complement strand
CGGCCGCGGCGGCGGCCGCGGCGCGCGCGGCCGCCCGCCGGGCCGCCTCGCGCTCGGCCTCCTCGGCGGCGCGCGCGATCAGCGCCAGCTGGTCCCGCGTGAGATAGCCGGTGACCGACAGCCCCTCGGCGGCCTGCCAGCCGCGGATCGCCCGGCGCGTCGCGGGGCCGAAGATGCCGTCGACGCCGCGCGGGTCGTGGCCGAGCCGCCGGAGATCGGCCTGGATCGCGCGCCGCTCGGCGGCGCCGAGCCCGAGCGCCGCCTCCTCCGCCTCGGCGGGGTCGCGCGCGGCCGCGCGGATCTGCGCCAGCCGGTTCGCCGCGAGCGGCGCGAAGGCGCCGTCCGGGTACCGATCGAGATAGGCGCGGTAGTCCTCCGCGGCGCCCGACCGCTCGGCGGCCTCCCAGACCGCGATCTCGATCTCGCGCTCGAGGTCCGCGTCCTCGGTCATCGGCGGCGGGGCGGGGAACACGGCGGTCTCCGGGGCGACCGCCCCCGCGGTCCAGAGCCCGCCGCCGATCTCCCGCGCAAGCTCCATGGCGGGCACACCGGGCTCGAGGAACCGGTCGATCACGAGGCGCGCGAAACGGCTCTCGAGGCCCTCGGCGCGGGCGATGGCGCGCCCGGGCGCCGCCGCCGAGACGAGGAGCACCCCGGGCGGCGGCGCGACCGGCGCGAAGCCCGGCTCGACGCTCGCGCCCGGCGGAAAGCCGTCGAGCTGGGCCGCGTCGAGGAACACGATCCCGTCGCCCTCGGCGAGCCCCGCGACGTGGAGCACGAGCTCCAGCGGCACGCCGTCCATCACCGCGGCGACGACGTCCTCGGCGGCCGCGTCGACCGGCGCGGCGTAGCTCCGCCCGTCCGAGCGGACCGCGTGGCCCGAGAGGTAGATCACCGCCTGCTCCGCCCCCTCGGCCGCGGCCGCGAAGGCGCCGAGGCGCTCGCGCATCTCGGCCCGCGTCAGGTCGATCCCGAGGC
Source organism: uncultured Limibaculum sp. (assembly GCA_964632555.1). GTDB lineage: Bacteria > Pseudomonadota > Alphaproteobacteria > Rhodobacterales > Rhodobacteraceae > Thermohalobaculum. The sequence continues at coordinate 535 of CAZWDE010000545.1, read as the reverse complement.
TCACGCCATAGTCCGCGTCGCGGAGCGCCCGGGCGACGGCCACCGCGTCGGCCTGCGCGCTCACGGCGTCGGGCGCATGGGCGTAGCGCGCGTTGCCGATGACGAGCGCGACGCGCTCGGCGGCAGCGAGCCCCGCGGTGCCGAGGAGGACGAGGGCGGCGAGGGCGAGGCGGGTCATGCGGTCCTCCCTTGAGCTGCGGCGTCGGGTCTGCCGGATCTCACGCAAGGCGCGCGGCGTCCCGTCGGGGCAGCCTATCACCGCTCCGTGACAGCGGGCCGACGGCCGCGGCGTGCCGGGCACCCCTTTCAAGCCGGCCCCGGGGAGGCTATATCCTCGTGTGTCCGGCAACGGACTATGGTGATAAACGCGCTCGTAATAAGCGGATCGGACCCGGGGGCGGTACCCGGCGGCTCCACCATCACCCCGGTCATGGCCGGGCCATGGGGCCGAAACAGGATCGACGGACGTGTAAAGGAGTGGCTTTCACCCGGTGAGGTACCACCGTTATCGGTCCGAACAGTACAGTTGCCAATG
>CAZWDE010000544.1:0-1517 GCA_964632555.1 uncultured Limibaculum sp. | reverse complement strand
GGCCGGGTCGCCGTCGGCCGCGGCGGCGCCCGCCGCCCCGGCGCCCGCGCCGATGGCGCCGCCGGTCGCCCCGCGTTCGAGCGGTGTGCTGCCGCAGGCGGCGAGGAGGACGGCGGTGCCGGCGAGGATGGAGAGCGTGTGCGGTTGCATGGGTGGCCTCCGTGTCGCGTGTCCGTGTGGCTCCCCCATCAACGATGGCACCCCGGCCATTGATCGGAGCGGCCGGCCCGGCCGTCCTCCGCCTGTTGCAATCGGGCCACGGCCACCCCGCGCGCCCTCGCCGGAACCGCTGTCAGAGCGGGATGTTGGCGTGCTTCTTCCACGGGTTCTGGAGGGTCTTGTGGCGCAGCGCGGCAAAGGCGCGGGTCACGCGCTTGCGCGTCGAATGCGGCATGATGACCTCGTCGATGAAGCCCCGCTCCGCCGCCACGAAGGGGTTGGCGAAGCGCGCCTCGTAGTCCTTGGTGCGCCCCGCGATCTTCTCGGGGTCGCCGAGCTCGCTCCGATAGAGGATCTCGGTCGCGCCCTTGGCCCCCATCACCGCGATCTCGGCGGTGGGCCAGGCATAGTTGATGTCGCCGCGGAGGTGCTTCGAGCTCATCACGTCATAGGCGCCGCCATAGGCCTTGCGGGTGATCACCGTCACCTTGGGCACCGTCGCCTCGCCATAGGCGAAGAGAAGCTTCGCGCCGTGCTTGATCACCCCGCCGTGCTCCTGCCCCGTGCCCGGCAGGAAGCCCGGCACGTCGACGAAGGTGAGGATCGGGATCCCGAAACAGTCGCAGAAGCGCACGAAGCGCGCGGCCTTGCGCGCGCTGTCGATGTCGAGCACGCCCGCGAGCACGAGCGGCTGGTTGGCGACCACCCCCACGGTGCGACCCTCGAGCCGGACGAAGCCGGTGAGGATGTTCTTCGCGAAATCGGGCTGCATTTCGCAGAAGTCGCCCTCGTCGGCGGTCTTCCGGATCAGCTCGTGCATGTCGTAGGGCTGGTTGGGGTTCTCCGGCACGAGGCTGTCGAGCGCCATCTCGAGACGGTCGGGCGGGTCGGCGACGGGCAGCTCGGGCACCGGCGTGCGGTTCGAGAGCGGCAGGAAGTCGATCAGCCGGCGCACCGCGGCGAGCGCCTCGATGTCGTTCTCGAAGGCCGCGTCCGCGACCGAGGACCGCGAGGTGTGGGTCTTCGCGCCCCCGAGCTCCTCGGCGGTGACGATCTCGCCGGTCACGGTCTTCACCACGTCGGGGCCGGTGACGAACATGTAGGAGCTGTCGCGCACCATGTAGATGAAATCGGTCATCGCCGGGGAGTAGACCGCGCCGCCGGCGCAGGGCCCCATGATCACCGAGATCTGCGGGATCACGCCCGAGCCGAGAATGTTGCGCATGAACACCTCGCCATAGGCGGCGAGGCTGTCGACGCCCTCCTGGATGCGCGCGCCGCCCGAGTCGTTGAGCCCGATCACCGGCGCGCCGTTGCGGACCGCCATGTCCATGACCTTGCAGATCTTCTGCGCATGC
>CAZWDE010000543.1:0-1522 GCA_964632555.1 uncultured Limibaculum sp. | reverse complement strand
CTCCAAGCAGGACATCGTGATCACCACCGCGCTGATCCCGGGCCGCAAGGCGCCGACCCTGGTCAACGCCGAGATGGTCGCCTCGATGAAGCCGGGCTCGGTGATCGTCGATCTCGCGGCCGAGCAGGGCGGCAACGTGGAGGGCACCGAGCTCGACCGCGCCGTCGAGACCGACAACGGCGTGCTGATCATCGGCTACGCCAACATGCCGGGCCGGCTCGCGGCCGACGCCTCGGCGCTCTACGCCCGCAACCACTTCAACTTCCTCTCGCCCTTCATCAAGGACGGCGCCCTGGCGCTCGACGAGGAGGACGAGCTGGTGAAGGGCATCCGACTGACCAAGGGCGGCGCGATCGTCCATCCCAACTTCGCGGCGAAGGAGTAAGCGATGTCCGCATTCGAGGAACTGAAATCGGCCGCCGAGAGGCTCGGCGAGGCCGCCGCCAACCTCGCGACGCTGGCCGACCGGGCCGCCGAGGAGGCACGGGCCGCGCAGGACGCCGCCGCCGCCGATGCGGCGGCGCAGGCCGCCGCGGCCGCGGGCTCGGCCGCGACCGGCATCGACCCCTTCGTCTTCCAGCTCTCGATCTTCGCGCTCGCCGTCTTCGTCGGCTACTATGTGGTGTGGTCGGTGACACCCGCGCTCCACACGCCGCTGATGTCGGTCACCAACGCCATCTCGTCGGTCATCATCGTCGGCGCGCTGATCGCCGCCGGCACCTCGCTCGAGGCGGGGGCGGCGCCGGAGACCAAGACCTTCGGCTTCATCGCCGTCGTGCTCGCCGCCGTGAACATCTTCGGCGGCTTCCTCGTCACCGAGCGGATGCTCGCGATGTACAAGAAGAAGGGCTGACGGCCATGGATAATGTCGCGGCCTTTCTCTACCTCGTCGCGGGGATCCTGTTCATCCTCGCGCTCCGCGGGCTCTCGCACCCCACCACGTCGGTGCAGGGCAACCGCTTCGGCATCGCCGGGATGGTGGTGGCGATCATCACCACGCTCGGCATCGCGGCGCCGCCCGAGGACAACGAGGCGCTCCTCTCGATCCTCGTGGCGATCGCCGTCGGCGGCGCGATCGGCGGCTACATCGCCCGCCGGGTCGCGATGACCCAGATGCCGCAGCTCGTCGCGGCCTTCCACAGCCTCGTCGGCCTCGCGGCGGTCTTCGTGGCGGCGGCGGCGCTCTACTCGCCGGCGCAGTTCGGCATCGGGCAGGTGGGCGCGGTCAAGACCGCCTCGATCGTCGAGATGGCGATCGGCGTGGCGATCGGCGCGATCACCTTCACGGGCTCCGTCATCGCCTTCGCCAAGCTCGACGGGCGGATGTCGGGCGCGCCGATCCTCCTGCCGCAGCGCCACCTGATCAACATCGGCCTCGCGGTGGCGATCGTCTGGATGGTGGGCCAGCTCATCACCACGCAGGAGACCCACTGGTTCTGGCTGATCACCTTCGCGAGCTTCGCGCTCGGCGTGCTGCTGATCATCCCGATCGGCGGCGCGGACATGCCGGTCGTCGTCTCGA
>CAZWDE010000542.1:0-1528 GCA_964632555.1 uncultured Limibaculum sp. | reverse complement strand
ATCCGATCGCGAAGCCGCTCTCGGCCTGGGGCGGCGTGGTCGGCCTCAAGGGCAACCTCGCGCCCGAGGGGGCGATCGTGAAGGTCGCCGGCATGAAGAAGCTCAAGTTCGAGGGGCCGGCGCGCGTCTTCGAGTGCGAGGAGGACGCCTTCGCCGCCGTGCAGCGGCGCGACTACGCCGAGGGCGACGTGATCGTCATCCGCAACGAGGGGCCGAAGGGCGGGCCCGGGATGCGCGAGATGCTCTCGACCACGGCCGCGATCTCCGGGCAGGGGATGGGCTCGAAGGTCGCGCTGATCACCGACGGGCGGTTCTCGGGCGCGACGCGGGGCTTCTGCGTCGGCCATGTCGGGCCCGAGGCCGCGGTCGGCGGGCCGATCGCGCTCCTGCGCGACGGCGACGTCATCCAGATCGACGCCAAGCGCGGCACCCTCAAGGTCAAGCTGACGGCGACCGAGCTCAAGGCGCGGCGCAAGGCGTGGGCGGGCCCGCGCGAGACGCTCTACGGCTCCGGCGCGCTCTGGAAATTCGCCCAGCTGGTCGGCGGCGCGGCCGGGGGCGCGGTCACCCACCCCGGCAAGGACGGCGAGCGCCACGTCTATTCCGAGCTCTGAGCGGCCGGGGGTTCGCGGCATGGCATCCCTCCGGCGCGCCTGGCGCTGGGCCGGCCTCGCGGCGGGGGCCGGTCTGCTCCAGGGCTGCCTCGCGGTCGAGCGCGGCTTCAGCGGGCGCGACGCCGAGATCGACCGCCTGCGCGCGTTCCGCGTCGAGCGGGCGGACCATTCCGAGGCCGTGGTGCTCGCCCGCGGCAAGCGGGTGACGCTCGCCCCGCTCGACGGGCTCTGCCTCGCGAGCGACGCGATCGAGACCTCGGCGGACGGCGCCTTCGCCGTGGTGGGCGACTGCCTGACCGAGGCGCCGGACGGCGCGCGCAAGCTGACGCCGGACGGCCGGGCCCTCGCCGATCTCGCGCCCGCCTTCCCGGGCCTTCTCACCCTCTCGGTCTCCGGCGAGCCGATGTTCGCCGCCCCGCGGGGCAGCCGCGAGCGCGCGCTCGGCGGGCTGGTGGCCTTCCTCGCGACGCCCGAGGGGCTCGCCATGCTCGGGCGCGGCGGCGATCCGAGCACCGTGGAGGTGGTCGAGGCGCGGGCCGTCGGCGACGCGCTCTACGTCCATGTCCACGACACCGACGACAGCGCGCTGGCGCTCCTCGCGCCGGAGTTCTGGCGCGCCTTCGTCGAGATCAACGGCCGGCTGGTGCTCGTCACCGTCTCGGGCTTCCGCGAGCGCCCGCTGCCGCCCGAGACCATGCTGTCGATGCTGGCGGGCCAGCTCGCCGCGCTCCGGGCGGCCAACGCGGCCGAGCCGGTCGCCGACGAGATCGTGCTGGCGCAGGGCCGCCCGGGCACGACCGCCCGCGTGCCGGTGGCCGAGCTCCGCGCGGGCCGCCGGTCGGGCCAGCGGGCCGCGGGCGGGGAGGGCGCCGCGCCGGAGGGGATCGCCGCGCCGGGGATCCCGATGCCGCCCG
>CAZWDE010000541.1:0-1531 GCA_964632555.1 uncultured Limibaculum sp. | reverse complement strand
GAAGAAGGCCCCCAGGTGCAGGTTCCCTTTAAGGCGGACCGCGGCGAGACCGGCGGCCCGAGCGCGGCCGCGATGCGCGCCGAGATCCTCGCGCAGGTCGCCCGCCGCGGGCCCGGCAAGACGCTCTGCCCCTCCGAGGTGGCCAAGGCGCTCGCCCGGGACTGGCGCGCGCTGATGCCGGCCGTGCGCGCCGAGGCGGCGCGCCTCGCGGCCGAAGGCCGCATCGCCGTCACGCAGAAGGGCGCGCCCGTCGACGCCGCCAGCGCGCGCGGGCCGATCCGCCTCGGGCCTCCGCCCGACCCCTGACCGGCCGGGGCCCGGGCGATCTCAGGCGATGCGCGGCTGGCCGTTCGAGGCGGTCAGCCCGCCGTCGACCGGCAGGACCACGCCCGTGACGAAGCGCGCGTCCTCGCTCGCCAGAAAGGCGATGACGTCGGCGATCTCCTCGGGCGTGGCGCCGCGGCCCATCGGGATGCGGTCGGCGAAGCGGGCGAGGAGATCGGCGTTGTCCGTCATGCCCGCCGTCATCTCGGTCGCGGTGAGGCTCGGCGCGACCGCGTTGACCCGCACCTCGGGGGCGAGCTCCAGCGCGAGCGCGCGGGTCAGGTTCGACACCGCCCCCTTGGAGGCGTTGTAGGCGAAGAGGCCCCAGTCTCCGCCGATCCCCGAGACCGAGCTGACCGTCACGATATTGCCGCGGGTCTCGCGCAGCGCGCCGATCGCCGCCTGGCACCCGTGGAACACGCCCGTGACGTTGATGTCCTGGATGCGCTGCCAGTCCTCGACCGCGAAGTCGTCGAGCCGGCCGGTCTGCGCGACGCCGGCGTTGCAGACGAGCACGTCGATGCGGCCGATCCGCGCGCGCGCCGCGGCCACCACCGCGTCGACCTCGGCCCGCTCGGCGACGTCGGCCGCGTGCACATGCGCCCGCCCGGGCGGAAGATCGGCCGCCACGCGCTCGAGCTTCTCCGGCGTCCGCCCGACCAGCGTCACATGCGCGCCCTCGGCGGCGAAGCGCCGCGCCGTCGCCGCGCCGATGCCGCTGCCGGCGCCCGTCACGATGACGCTCCTGCCCTCGAACCGCTCCATCGCCGCCTCCCTCGATGCTGCCGCACGGCGGCGCCGCGCAGGGCCCCGCCCGGCGCGAGGTGGCGCTCCGGCTTGCCCTTGCCAAGCCCGTGTCTATCCTTCAGAGGAACGCGGGCGAGGCAAGGAGCAGACACATGGCCGATGGCAGCGTGAACCCCGCCGAGGTCCCGACCGTCGACGTCGATCTGAAGGAGGCCTTCGGGATCGACATCAACATGGCGATCAAGGGCTTCGCCGAGCCGACCGACCGCGTGCCCGTGCTCGACCCCGCCTACCGGTTCGACCGCGACACCACGCTCGCGATCCTCGCCGGCTTCGCCTACAACCGCCGCGTGATGATCCAGGGCTATCACGGCACCGGCAAGTCGACCCATATCGAGCAGGTCGCGGCCCGGCTCAACTGGCCCTGCGTGCGCGTCAATCTCGACAGCCACATCTCCCG
>CAZWDE010000540.1:0-1535 GCA_964632555.1 uncultured Limibaculum sp. | reverse complement strand
GCCTTCGAGGCGCACGACGAGCGGCACCTGCAGCCCGACCTCGCGCACCGCCGAGAGCACGCCCTCGGCGATCACATCGCAGCGCATGATCCCGCCGAAGATGTTGACGAGAATGCCCTTCACGTTCGGATCGGACGTGATGATCTTGAACGCCTCGGTGACCTTCTCCTTGGTCGCGCCGCCGCCGACATCGAGGAAGTTGGCGGGCTCGGAGCCGTAGAGCTTGATGATGTCCATCGTCGCCATCGCCAGGCCGGCGCCGTTGACCATGCAGCCGATCTCGCCGTCGAGCGCGATGTAGTTGAGGTCGTATTTCGAGGCGAGGAGCTCCTTGGAGTCCTCCTCGGTCTCGTCGCGCAGCTCCATCACGTCCGGGTGGCGGTAGAGCGCGTTCGAGTCGAAGTTCATCTTGCAGTCGAGGCAGAGGAGGCGCCCCTCCTCGGTGACGACGAGCGGGTTGATCTCGAGCAGCGCGCAGTCCTTCTCGACGAAGAACCGGTAGAGCGTGTTGACGAGCTTGACGCAGTCCTTGCCCGCCTGGCCCGAGAGGTCGAGCGCCTTCGCCACCTTGCGGCCATGGAAGGGCATGATGCCGGTGGCCGGGTCGACCGAGAAGGTAAGGATCTTCTCCGGCGTCTCCGCGGCCACCTCCTCGATGTCCATCCCCCCCTCGGTGGAGGCGATGAACGAGATGCGCGAGGTCTCGCGGTCGACCAGCAGCGAGAGGTAGAGCTCGCGCGCGATCGCCGCGCCCTCCTCGAGATAGACGCGACCCACCTGTTTGCCTGCGGGGCCGGTCTGGTGGGTGACGAGGGTGCGCCCGAGCATCTGCTCGACGAAGGCGATCGCCTCGTCCTCGGCCTTGGCGATCCGCACGCCGCCCTTCTCGCCAGCCTCGGCCTCCCGGAAGCGGCCCTTGCCGCGCCCGCCCGCGTGGATCTGCGCCTTCACCACCCAGACCGGTCCGCCGAGCTCCTCTACCGCCTTGGGCGCGTGCTCGGGGCTCAGCACCGCGACGCCGCGGCCGACCGGGGCGCCGTAGTCGCGCAGCAGCGCCTTCGCCTGGTATTCGTGGATGTTCATGCCTCTCGCCCCCTCCGGAGATCGGCCGCGCGAGGCCCGCGAGGCCCGTTCTTGGTGGCCCGGGCGGCGGCGCTTCCACCCCGCAGAACCGAGCCCCGCACGTCTAGCCGCCCGCCGGCGGGCCCGCAACCGCGCGCCCTGCCGCAGCGCGCGCTACGGCCCGATCGCCGGGTCGATCCCGCGGCAGGCCTCGACCAGCCCCTCGACGGCCGCGACCGACTTCTCGAACATCGCCTGCTCGTCCTTGTCGAGCGCGATCTCGATGACCTTCTCGACGCCGCCGGCGCCGATCACCGTCGGCACGCCGACATAGAGGCCCTTGAGCCCGTACTGGTTCTCCACCCACGCGGCGCAGGGCAGCACGCGCTTGCGGTCGCCCAGATAGGCCTCGGCCATCTCGATCGCCGAGGCGGCGGGCGCGTAGAACGCGGAGCCCGCCTAGAGGAGCCCGA
>CAZWDE010000539.1:0-1551 GCA_964632555.1 uncultured Limibaculum sp. | reverse complement strand
CGCGCCGGCCGAGACCGCCGGCGCGCCGCGCGCGGCCGAGCCGGCGCCCTCCGGACCCCCGCCGGGCGGCGATCTGCAGCTCGCCATCGCCGACATCCAGCAGGGCCGCTTCGACCAGGGGGAGGACCGCCTGCAGCGCGTGCTCGCCGAGGACCCCCCGAGCGCGGATGCCGCCGAGGCGCAGTTCTGGCTCGGGCGGAGCCATTTCGTGCGCGGTGCCTTCGCGGAGGCCGCACGCCGCCACCTCGCCGGCTACAACACCGACCGCGGCGGGCCGATGGCACCGCGGAACCTGCTGCAGCTCGGGATCAGCCTCGGCCGGCTCGGGCAGCTCTCCGAGGCCTGCCTCACGCTGCGCGAGGTTCGGGCGCAGTTCCCCGACGCGCCGCGCGAGATCCTCAACGCCGCCGACGCGGAGCGCGACAGCCTCGCCTGCGCCCCCTGAGACCCCGGCCGCCACGGCGGCGGCGCTGCGCGCGGCGCTCGACCGGCTGACGGCCGGGCTTCCCGCAGGGGCGCCGCTCGGCGCCGCGGTCTCGGGCGGCGGCGACAGCACCGCGCTTCTCGTCGTGGCGGCGGACTGGGCGGCCGACCGGGGCCGCGCGCTCGAGGCGGCGACGGTCGATCACGGCCTGCGTCCCGACAGCGCGGGCGAGGCCGCCGCGGCGGCGGACCTCGCGGCCCGGATCGGCGTGGCGCACGCCGCCCTGAGCTGGAGCGGGCCGCGCCACGGCAACCTGCAGGCCGCGGCCCGCGCGGCGCGGCACCGCCTTCTGGGGCGCTGGGCGGCCGAGCGCGGGCTCGCCGCCGTTCTCCTCGGCCACACGCGCGACGACCAGGCCGAGACGGTGCTGCTGCGGCTCGCGCGCGGCGCGGGCGTCGACGGGCTCTCGGGCATGGCCGAGGCGGTGCGCCTCGCCGGCACGCTCTGGCTCCGGCCCGCGCTCGGCCTCCGCCGCGATGCGCTGCGACGGCTGCTCGCGGAGCGCGGGATCGGCTGGGCGGACGACCCCTCGAACGCCGACCGCCGGTTCGACCGCGTCCGGGCGCGCGAGGCGCTCGCGGCCCTCGCGCCGCTCGGGATCGACGCCGAGGGCCTGGCGCGCACCGCCGACCGACTGAGAGCCGAGCGCGCCGTGCTCGAGGCGGCGGCCGCGCGCCTCGCCGCCCGAGCAAGCGAGGCGCGACCGCCCGGCTGGATCGCCCTCGCCCCCGCGGCACTCGCCGGGGCGCCACGGGAGACGGCGCTGCGCCTTCTCGCCGACGCTCTCCTCCGCGTCGCGGGCGCCGTCCACCGCCCGCGCCGCGAGACGCTGGAGCGGCTCTTCGCCGCGCTGACCGCGCCGGGCTTCCGCGGCGCGACGCTCGCGGGCTGCGTCGTGGCACCGCGGGGCGAGGGCGGGGTGGCGATCTGCCGCGAGCCGGCCCGGGCCGAGGGCTGTGTCCCCCTGCGCGACGGCGCGTCGTGGGACGGGCGGTGGCGGATCGCCCTCGCGGGCGCGCCGCCCGCGGGGGCCGCCGTCGGGCCGCTCGGCGAGGCGGGGCTCGCGC
>CAZWDE010000538.1:0-1566 GCA_964632555.1 uncultured Limibaculum sp. | reverse complement strand
CGCCGTCGATGAAGGTGATGGTCGATTCGCAGCTCGCGGTCGAGGTGAAGCCCGGATCGTAGGTGAACAGGCCGGTGCTCGCGTAGAGCTTGCGGATGTCGATCACCGAGGGACCGTGCACGCCGTCGTAGACCGGAAACTCCGCGGACTGGCCGTCGACCGTCACGGTCGCGGTGCGGGTGGTGTGAGCATCCATCGTCGTGTCCTCTTCGCTGTGCGGGCCCAGCGGGCCACGCGGAACTCTCGCCGGGCGGGGCCGGCCGTCAGATGGCGTCGGCGAGCCGGGCGAGCGTCTCCTCCCGGCCGAGCGTCTCCATCACCTCGAAGACGCCGGGGCTGACCGCGCGCGCCGTCAGCGCGGCCCGCAGCGGCTGGGCGACCTTGCCGAGCTTCTCGTCCTCGGCCTCCGCAAAGGAGCGCACCACCGCCTCGAGGGTATCCTTCGAGAACTCTTCGGTCTCATCCAAGCGCGGCTTGAGCCTCGCGAGCAAGGCCTTCCCGCGCTCGTCGAGAAGCCGCGCGGCCTTCTCGTCGGGCTCGAGCGGCCGCTCCGCCAGGATGTAATGCGCGAGGCCCTCCAGCTCGACCAGCGTCTTGGCGCGCTCCTTGAGGCCCGGCATCGCCGCGACCAGCCGCTCCCGCTTGGCCGCCGGCAGCGGCGCTTCGCCGCGGCGCTGCCGGAACGCGTCCAGCGCCTCCACGAGACGCGCGTCGGCGGCGGCGCGGATGTGCTGGCCCGAGAGGTTCTCGAGCTTGGCGAAGTCGAACCGCGCCGGGGACCGACCGACCGCCCCCAGCCCGAACCAGTCGATCGCCTGGTCGGTGGTGAAGAACTCGTCGTCGCCGTGGCTCCAGCCGAGCCGGGCCAGATAGTTGCGCATCGCCTCCGGCAGATAGCCCATCGCCGCATATTCCTCGACGCCGAGCGCGCCGTGCCGCTTGGAGAGCTTGGCCCCGTCCGGCCCGTGGATCAGCGGAATGTGCGCGAAGACCGGCGTGTCCCACCCCATCGCCCGGTAGATCAGCGTCTGCCGCGCGGCGTTGGTCAGGTGATCGTCGCCGCGGATCACGTGCGTCACGTCCATGTCGTGATCGTCGACCACGACGGCCAGCATGTAGGTGGGGCTGCCGTCGGAGCGCAGGCACACCAGATCGTCGAGGTCGGCGTTCTGCCAGCGCACCTGACCCTGGACATGGTCCACCACGATTGTTTCGCCGTCACGCGGTGCCTTCAGCCGCACGACATAGGGGCGATCGGGATACGTTGCGGGGTCTGCGTCGCGCCAGGGCGAGCGGAACAGCATCGAGCGCCCCTCGGCCTTGGCCGCCTCGCGAAAGTCCGCGATCTCCTGCTGTGTCGCGAAGCATTTATAGGCCTTGCCCCGCGCCAGCATCTCCTCGGCAACGGCGCGATGACGGCCGGCATTCGCGGCCTGACTGACCGCGGCGCCGTCGTGGTTGAGCCGGAGCCAGGCGAGCCCGTCGAGGATCGCCTGCGTGGCCTCGGGCGTCGAGCGCTCGCGGTCGGTGTCCTCGATCCGCAGCACGAAGATGCCGCCGTGCCGG
>CAZWDE010000537.1:0-1572 GCA_964632555.1 uncultured Limibaculum sp. | reverse complement strand
ACCCCCGCCACCGCCACGCGCGCCGCGCGTGGCGGTGGCGGGGGTGGCGGCGGGCCGGATCGGAAGGGCCCGGTCGCCCCCGGGCGACGGGGCCCGCGCGACACGCGCCGCAGGCGGGAGAGGCGGGGCGCGCCCGACGCGGCCCGCCGCCGCGCGGCCTCGCTTCAGCCCGCGGGGGCGTCGAGGAGCGCGCGGATCACCGCCATCGCCTCGGGGCTGTCCCAGTGCGCGTCGCCGGTGAGGCGGGCGACCTCGCGGCCCTCGCGGTCGAGGATCAGGGTCACCGGCAGCCCCTGGACGCCGACGCCCCGCGCCACCGCCTTGTCGCGGTCGTGGTAGAGCGCGAGGTGCTCGATGCCCGTGCGCTCGTAGAACGCCGCCGGGCGCGAGATGTCGCCGAAATCGGCCGAGAGCGCGACCACGTCGGCCTCGGTGCCGGCGAGCGCGCCGGCCAGCCGGTCGAGGGCGGGCATCTCGCGCACGCAGGGCGCGCACCAGGTCGCCCAGAAATTGACCACGACGACCCGGCCGCGGTGCTCGGCGAGACGCCGCTCCGCGCCGTCGGCGTCGTAGTAGACGGCCTCGAGCGGCGCCGCGCGCGGGGTCTCGTGGACCTCGAGCGCCTGCATCGCGCCGGTGGCGAGCGCCTCGAGCTCGGCCGGGGTCGCGGCCTTTGCAGCGGGCGCGGGCGCGGTGTAGACGAGGGCGAGGGCCGGAAGGGCGACGAGGGCGGCGAGGCGGACGAGCGCGGGGCGCCGGGCGATGCGGGTCATGGCGGCCTCCTCTGGCGAGCGACGGGTTCAGGAAACGGCGATCAGCGGATGACGGACGATAGCCGAGCGGCGGACCGAGACCAGCCCCCCGGCGGCGGCGCGGCGAACACGATGTGGGGAGGCCGCTTCGCCGCGGGGCCCGACGCGGTGATGGAGGCGATCAACGCCTCGATCGACGTCGACCGGCGCCTCGCGCGCGAGGACATCGCGGGCAGCCGCGCGCATGTGCAGATGCTCGGCGCGCAGGGGATCGTCGACACCGAGGACGCCGCGGCGATCGAGACCGGGCTCGCCTGGGTGCTCTCGGAGATCGAGGGCGGGACCTTCTCCTACTCGGCCGCGCTCGAGGACATCCACATGAACATCGAGGCGCGGCTCGCCGAGCTCGTCGGGCCCGCCGCCGGGCGGCTGCACACCGCGCGCTCGCGCAACGACCAGGTGGCGACCGATCTGCGGCTCTGGGTGCGCGCGCGCATCGACGAGATCGACGCCGGGCTCGTGGCGGCGATCCGCGCGCTCGTCGACCAGGCCGAGCGGGGCGCGGAGACGGTGATGCCGGGCTTCACCCATCTCCAGTCGGCCCAGCCGGTGACCTGGGGCCACCACATGCTCGCCTATGCCGAGATGCTGGAGCGCGACCGCGGCCGGTTCCGCGACGCCCGCGCGCGGCTCAACGAGTGCCCGCTCGCCGCCGCGGCGCTCGCCGGCACCGGCTTCCCGATCGACCGCAGCGAGACCGCGGCGGCGCTCGGCTTCGACCGGCCGATGGCGAACTCGATCGACGCGGTCTCGGCGCGGG
>CAZWDE010000536.1:0-1579 GCA_964632555.1 uncultured Limibaculum sp. | reverse complement strand
CCGCCAAGCTGCAGATGCCGCTCGAGAAGGTGCGCAAGGTGATGAAGATCGCCAAGGAGCCGATCAGCCTCGAGACGCCGATCGGCGACGAGGAGGACAGCCAGCTCGGCGATTTCATCGAGGACAAGAACGCGGTGCTCCCGCTCGATTCGGCGATCCAGTCGAACCTCAAGGACACGACGACGCGGATCCTCTCCTCGCTCACGCCGCGCGAGGAGCGGGTGCTGCGGATGCGCTTCGGCATCGGCATGAACACCGACCACACGCTCGAGGAGGTGGGCCAGCAGTTCTCGGTCACCCGCGAGCGGATCCGGCAGATCGAGGCGAAGGCGCTCAGGAAGCTCAAGCATCCGAGCCGCTCGCGCCGCCTCCGCAGCTTCCTCGACAACTGAGGGTGCGGGCCCCGCGCGGGGTCCGCCACCTCCCTCCGCGCGTGCGCGCCCGCCCACCCTCGGGAGGGCGCGGGCCCGCCGCCGGTCAGATGCCGAGCCAGTCGGGCAGGGCAGCGATCGACGGCAGGATGTGATCGGCGTGCGGGGCGAGGTCGGCCTCGCTCGCCGGGCCGGTCAGCACCCCGATCGCGAGCGCGCCGCCGGCGCGGGCCATGTGGAGATCGTGCCGGCTGTCGCCGATCACGGCGGTCTCGCCGGCCGCAACCCCGGCGGCCGCGCAGAAGGCGTCGAGCATCCCCGTGCCGGGCTTCAGCCCGTGGCCCGAGTCGTAGCCCGCGAGGAAGCCGAAGGCCGCGCGCGCCCCCACCGCCCTCAGCTGCGCGTCGGCCGCGGCCTCCGCGTCGTGGGTCGCGACGCCGAGCGCGAGGCCGCGGGCGCGGAGCGCGGCGAGGAGCGCCGGCAGGTCGGGCGCCGCCGGCACGAGCGTCTCGGGGCCGGTCATCTCCGCCGAGAGCGCGGCGATCCGCTCCGCCACCTGCCGCGGCGAGACGCCGGGCAGATGCGGCGCCCAAGCCGCGGCGATGTCGGAGAGCGCGCCGGCGGCGATGGGCGAGCCGGGCCGGAAGCGCCGGGCCCGCCGGTCGAACCCGCCGGCCGCGGCGAGCGCGTCGGCCGTCGCGGCGTCGGGCGCCACGCGCCGGATCACCCGCTCGACCACGCCCGCCCATGTGGCGTCGAAATCGAAGAGCGTCCCGTCCTTGTCGAACAGGAGCGCGCGCACCCGCATCGCCGCCACCCCGCCGCTGACCGCGCGCCGAGCCTAGGCCGGCGTGCGCGGCCTGAAAAGCCGTCGGATCAGCCGAAGAGGCCGAGGCTCTCGAGCTTCAGCATCACCTCGTGGGCGCAGTCGTCGGGCGTGACGGCGACCGTGTTGACGCGGAGCTCGGGGGTCTCCGGCTCCTCGTAGGGGTCGGAGATGCCGGTGAACTCCTTGATCTTGCCCTCGCGCGCGAGCTTGTAGAGCCCCTTGCGGTCGCGCTTCTCGCACTCCTCGAGCGGCGTCGCGACATGCACCTCGACGAACGCGCCGTGCTCCTCGACCATCCGGCGCACCGCGCGGCGCGTCGCGGCATAGGGCGCGATCGGCGCGCAGATCGCGATGCCGCCGTTCTTGGTGATCTCGGAGG
>CAZWDE010000535.1:0-1588 GCA_964632555.1 uncultured Limibaculum sp. | reverse complement strand
GCGCGTAGGAGACCCGGCTCATCAGGTCCTCGCCGAAGCGGATCTGCGGGTTCATCACGCCCGCCGAGGCGAGCACCGCCCCGGTCTCGAGGTCGCAGAGATGGCCCGCGATGGTGGTCGAGCCGATGTCGACCGCGAGGCCGTGAAGCCGCGCCGCGGGCTCACCCGGCCAGATGTCGAGGAGGCGCCACGCCGTCTCGCCCTCGCGCCGCAGCACGACCGTGACGGTCCAGCCGCCGTCGCGGAGCGCGCGCTGGAGCCGGCCGAGCGGCCCGAGCCCGGCCTCGAGCCGCTCGACGCCGTACTCGGCCGCGAGCGCCGCGCGCAGCCGCTCGAGATCGCCCGAGGGCTCGTGCATGTCGGGCTCGGCGACCGCGAGGGTGAAGCGCCGCGTCGCGGGGTCGAGCGCCACCTCGCGCGTGTCGGCGGCCTTGCGCACCACCTGGGCGTGCACCTGGCTCTCGGCGGGCACGTCGATCACCGCGTCGCCCGCGATCCGCGCCTGGCAGCCGAGGCGCCGGCCGGTGGCCAGCCCGCGCTTGGCGTCGTAGCGCGCCTCGACGGCGTTCCACTCCGAGAGCGCGTCGGCGCGCATCGTGATGCCGTGCTTGGCGAACCGGCCGTAGGACGGCGCGACTTGGCATTTCGAGCAGATGCCGCGGCCGCCGCAGACGCTGTCGAGGTCGACGCCGAGCGCGCGCGCCGCCGCGAGCACGGTGGTTCCCGGCGCGACCCGTCCGCGCCGGCCGGACGGCGTGAAGATCACCAGCGGGTCGCGGTCGGGCACGGCCGCCTCGGCGGCCGCCCGGTCGTCGCGGGCAGCCGGGGGGGCGTCGGCAGCGTCGGTGTCCGGGCTCGTCGCGTCGGTCATGGCGCTCCATCGTCGCTGGCGTGACGGCGGGCGGTGGCGCGCCCGCGACCCCCGTGAGATAGTCGTCGCCGCGCGGCGCGGCCGTCCGTCTGCGGCATCCGGTGGCGGGCGCGCGGCATCGACGGCGCGGGGCGCGCGCCCGTTGCGGCGCTCCCGGCCTCGGAAATCTCCCGCCCGGCCTTGTTCCGGCCCGCCCCGGTTGCTATCCCCGTCGGTGGAGTGGTGGCCGAGTGGTCGAAGGCGCTCCCCTGCTAAGGGAGTATACCCCAAAAGGGTATCGTGGGTTCGAATCCCATCCACTCCGCCACCATCGGCCGCTACATGTTTGATTTATCATGATTTTTTTCAGAAATGGCTCACTCGTTCCACATCCCATTCCACAATCCCGCCCTGGCTCGGAATAATGCGGGTTGGTGCTCGATAGACCGGTCACACTCGCCGACGCCACGGCTCTGACGGCGACGCAACGCCTCTGGCGGCGTTCGGCGGGCCGGGAAAGGGTCAATCACCTTCCTCGACGCGCGACCCCAGAGGGATAAGGCGAAGCGCGTTGCTCCCGTGATCGGTCGAAACCGATTGTGCGTCTCTCCCTCTGACACCATCCTGCAAGACAGGACGTGCCAGATTCCACCCTTTCTGGGAACGGCTGACAGGCCCAGCAACGGAGACGGTTGCAGCACACGCCTTCATCAAGACAAGCATTCGATATGGGTCACG
>CAZWDE010000534.1:0-1590 GCA_964632555.1 uncultured Limibaculum sp. | reverse complement strand
GCGGGGGTCGGGGCCGCGGCCGCGGCCGTGGCGCCGGCCAGGCCCGCCGCCGCCCGCGCGCGCGTCGACTATCCGTCGAACCGGCTGGCCAACATCGCCGATCTCGCGGTGAACGAGCCGCTGGACATCGCCTATCCGGACGAGGGGTCGCCCGGCGTCCTCCTCAAGCTCGGCCAGCGGGTGCCGGGCGGCGCCGGGCCCGACGGCGACATCGTCGCCTACTCGGTGCTCTGCCCGCACAAGGGCTACGTGCTCGGCTACCACGCCGCCGACCGGACGCTGAACTGCCCGGGCCACTATTCGCGCTTCGACGCCGAGATGGAGGGCCAGCAGATCTTCGGGATGGCCAACCAGAGCCTGCCGAAATTCGACCTGCGCGTCGACGAGGCCGGCGACATCTTCGCCGAGGGCGTCGACGAGCTGATCTATGGCCGCACGGCCAACGTGCTGTCGAGCTGAGGGAGGCCGAGATGACCTACAAGCGTGGCGTCGACCAGCTGCCGATCCCGCCCAAGGACGCGCGGGTGCAGAACGTGACCTGCGACTTCTGCATCGTCGGCTGCGGCTACAAGGCCTATTCGTGGGACCTGAACCGGCAGGGCGGCACGGCCCCGGGCGAGAACGCCTTCGGCGCGGATCTCGCGCGCCAGCAGGGGGCGGAGTCCGAGGCGTGGTACCAGCCCTCAATGTACAACATCGTTCAGCAAGACGGGCGCCCCGTCCATCTCGTGATCAAGCCGGACAAGGGCTGCGTGGTGAACCGGGGGCTCAACTCGGTGCGCGGCGGGCGGCTCGCCGAGACGCGCTATTCCGAGCAGACGGGCACGATGACCGACCGGCTGACCCATCCGCTCGTCTGGCGCTATTCCCAGCACATGCCGACCTCGTGGGACGACGCGCTCTCGCTCGTCGCCGACGTCACGCGGCGGGTGATCGAGGAATGGGGCGAGGACGGCGTGATCGTCTCGGCCTTCGACCACGGCGGCGCGGCCGGCGGCTACGAGAACACCTGGGGCACCGGCAAGCTCTATTTCGATGCGATGAAGATCAGGAACATCCGCATCCACAACCGCCCGGCCTACAACTCCGAGGTGCACGCGACCCGCGACATGGGGATGGGCGAGCTCAACAATTCCTACGAGGACGCCGAGCTCGCCGACACGATCTTCTGCGTCGGCGCCAACCCGCTCGAGAACCAGACGAACTATTTCCTCGCGCACTGGGTGCCGAACCTGCGCGGCGTCTCGATGGGCAAGAAGCGGGAGAGGCTCCCGGACGAGGCGCACGCGCCGGCGCGCATCGTCATCGTCGACCCCCGCCGCACCGTGACCACCAATGTCTGCGAGCACGAGGCCGGGGCGGAGAACGTGCTCCATCTCGCGATCCGGCCCGGCACCGATCTCGCGCTGCTGAACGCGCTCATGACCGAGATCGTCGCGCGCGGCTGGCATGCGGAGGACTTCATCGCGGCCCATACGAGCGGCTTCGAGGAGGCGCTCGCGGCCAACCGCACGAGCCTCGAGGAGGCGGCCGCGATCACCGGGCTCGACCCCGCCGACATCGCCAAGGCGGCCGCCTGGATCGCCGAGC
>CAZWDE010000533.1:0-1593 GCA_964632555.1 uncultured Limibaculum sp. | reverse complement strand
GCGATGAGCTCGGCGAGACCGCGCCGGATCAGATCGAGCGCGCCGGCGGTCTCGGCCGCCGAGCCGATCTGCGCGACACCGAGCTCGCGAAGCCGCTCGACCGCACGGTCGATGGCCGCGGCGGTCCCGGTCTCGAGCGCGTCGAGGCGCGGGGCGAGCTCGGCCGCGAGCGCGTGCGGCAGGAGCGGCGCCGGTCGCTCCCCAGGCGCGGCGACGAGGCGATCGAGCCGGTCGAGGACGCCCGCGAGCCCGGCGGCGAGCTCCGCAATGGCCGCCTCGGAGACCGCCCACGGCGCGCGGCCGGGATCGGCGCAGGCGGGGCAGCTCGTGCGCGCCGCGGCCGCCGGCGTCGGCCCGAGATCGGCCTCCGACGCCCCGAGCGCCTCGAGCCGCGCCCGAAGATCGGCAGCGCGCGAGAGCTCTCCGATCGCCGCGAGGGCGGTCTCGAGCCCGCCGAGCCGGGCCTCGAGCGCCGCGACGGCCCGGTTCGCGGCGATCCGGCCGGCCTCCTCGGCGAGCCGCCGCAGCATGTCGGCCCCGGCCTCGAGGCGGAGAGCGAGGCGATCCGCCACCTGGTCGGCCAGCTCGGCCGGGGCGGGCTCGGCCATCCGCGCCAGCCGCTCGGCGGTGAGCTCGGCCGTGCGCACCGCGAACTCGGCCGATATCAGCGCGAGCGGATGCGGCTGATCGGCGGCGGCGAGACCGTCCGCCGCCCCCGCGATCTCGCCGAGCAGCAGGAGCGCCGGATCGCCCGAGACCCCCTCCCCCGGCATCGGGGCCGGGGCCGTTCGGGCCCGCGCGACCGGCGTGAGCGCGACCGCCGCGGCGCCATCGCCCGCGCCGTCGAGCCCCGCAAGCGCCGCGCCGAGGCGCTCGGCCGCCCCCGCCGCGTCGCCGTCGGGCCCGAGATCGACGCCGTAGCAATAGGGCTCGATACGGAAGATCTTCCGCTCCGCCGCCCGCAGCACCCGCGCGGCCACCTCGGCCTCGGCGCCGGCCGCGGGATCGACCTGCACGAGGTGCGTGATCAGCTCGGCCCGGCCGAGCTTGGCCGCCAGTTCGTTCATTCCAGTCGCCCTCCTTGCCCCCGGCGCGGCCCGTCACTCCCCCGCCCCGAAACAGAGCTCCAGATCCGCCTCGGACAGCCCGAAATCCCGCGCCAGGCGCCGGAGCATCGCGCGCGAGCGCAGCAGCGCGGCGCCGAGGCGCTCCTCCTCCTCGGGCGTCAGGCTGCCGGCCTCGACGCGCCGGATCGCCTGCAACTCCATCAATTCGCGCAGCAGCTCCATCACGGCCAGCACGATCTTGGCGAGATCGCGCTCGAGGCTTTCCGGCGCGAGGCAAAGGCGCCCCTCGCCGTCGGTCTGTGCCTCGAGGATCCGATCGAGCCGGGCGCGGGCAGCGGCCTCCGCGTCGCCGCCGGGGCCCCAGAGCGCCTCGGCGATCGCCTCCGACGGCGGCGGGCTCATGCCGCAGCGCCCTCGGCCCGGCGGCCGAAACCCGCGGGCGCAAAGCTGAAACAGGGCCATGGGCCGGTCAGCCGCACCGCCGCTTCGGCGCCGGCAAGCCGCGCCGCGGCCCGGGCGGGCGCGG
>CAZWDE010000532.1:0-1595 GCA_964632555.1 uncultured Limibaculum sp. | reverse complement strand
CGGGCGACGGGTGGGCGGGCGGGGTCGCCCGGCGGCGCGGACCGGCCCCGCTCACCCGCCGAGGCGCGGGCTCGCGCGCAGGATGTCCCAGGCCCGCAGCACCCGCGCGAGGCGCTCGGGATCGGGGTTCTCGCCGCCGTTCATGTCCGGGTGGAGCGCCTTCACGAGATCGCGGTAGCGCTTGCGCACGAGGCCGCGCTCGGCGTCCTGGTGCGGCACGCCGAGCGTGTCGAGCGCCTGCTGCTCCTGCCGGCTGAAGCGCGGCCCGCGGGCCTCGCGCCCGGGGGCGGGGCTGATCGTCGCGGCCTCGCCGAGAAGCTCGAACGGATCGTCGAAGCCGAAGCGCGCCCAGGCGCGCCCCTCGGCGTCGCCGCGCAGGCCCTGGGGCCCCCGCGGCGCGTCGCCGAGCGTCCAGGTCGGCCGCTCCCAGGCGTTGCCGTTCAGCATGCGCTCGACCTCGTCCTCGCTGCGGTTGGCGAAGAAGTCCCAGCCCGCGTTGTAGGCCCGCACATGCTCGAGGCAGAACCACCGGAACTCCGACAGCCGCTCGGGCGAGACCGGCGCGCGGTACTGCGCCGCCTCCTCGCAGCCCGGCCAGTCGCAGGCCCGGTCCACCCCCTCGACGGCGCCCGACATGCCGCGCCGGCGGGCGCGCCGGCGCTTGGCGGCGCTGACCGAAACGTCGTAGTCGAGGGGCGAGCGATCCGTCATGCAGGGTCGGGTCTGGGAGCCATGGCAGTCTTCCAGACATAGCCCAGCGGGACCTCCAGCCGATAGCTTGACAGGGAAAAATCGACGATGCGGATGCGCGACCGATTGGAAGAGAAGCTGCGCGCGGCCTTCGCGCCGGAGCAGCTCGAGATCCGCGACGAGAGCGAGCGCCACCGCGGCCATTCCGGCTGGCGGGAGGGCGGCGAGACGCATTTCCGCGTGACGATGGTGTCGAGCGCCTTCACGGGCGAGGGCCGCGTCGCGCGCCAGCGGGCGGTCAACCGCGTGCTCGCGGACGAGCTCGCCGGCCCCGTCCACGCGCTCGCGATGGAGCTGAAAGCGCCCGGCGAGTGAGTGGCGCCGCGGCGTCGGGCGGCTCCTCGCCCGCTCCCGCGGCTCGTCGCATCGCCCCGCCGTGGCGCGGGTGATCCCGCTCGCGCTCCGGGGACGCCCCGCCGACCGCCGTTTTGGGGACGGCCGCCCCCGTCGCCGCGCCCGCGACGCTGCGAGGAACCGACCGCGCGCGCTCCGCCGGCCCGCCGCCACCCGCGGTGCGGGTGGGTGGAGGGAGGCGGCGGGCCCGCGCCCGACGGGTGCGCCCTCTCACTCGATCCCGAGCTTGGCGCGGACGATCTGCTGCACGGCCTGCGGGTTGGCCTTGCCGCCGGTGGCCTTCATCACCTGCCCGACAAACCAGCCGGCGAGCGAGGGCTTGCCCTTGGCCTGCTCGACCTTGTCGGGATTGGCCGCGATCACCGCGTCGACCGCCGCCTCGATCGCGCCGGTGTCGGTGACCTGCCGCATCCCCCGCGCCTCGACGATCGCGGCCGGGTCGCCGCCCTCGGTGTAGACGATCTCGAAGAGGTCCTTGGCGATCTTGCCGG
>CAZWDE010000531.1:0-1598 GCA_964632555.1 uncultured Limibaculum sp. | reverse complement strand
CGCTTCATGGACAGCTTCATGATCTACACCGAGATCTCGGTGCTGACCGGCGGCGGCCCGGGGAATGCGACCACGCTCCTCTCGATCGATCTGGTGAAGATCGCGCTCGGGCAGTTCGACCTCGGCCCGGCGGCGGCGATGAGCCTCGTCTATTTCCTGATCACGCTGCTCGTCTCCTACGTCTTCTACACGGTGATGACCCGGAGGGAGCGATGAGCGGCGAATGGCCGGCGCGCGGAGCGCGCTCCTCGAGCCCCTCCGGGCTCTCCTCGCGCGCCGCCGAAGAGGGCCCGCAGGGGCCCGATGAGGCGCGGCCTGCGGCCGCGGAGGTCCCATGCGATACCTGATCTGGCTCGTGCCGACCCTCTATATCCTGTTCCTGCTCGTGCCGATCTACTGGCTCGTCGCGATGTCGTTCAAGACGACGAACGAGATTCTCGGCGGCTTCTCGCTCTATCCGCAGCAATGGACGCTCGAGAATTATGCCGTGATCTTCACCGATCCGAGCTGGTACTGGAGCTACGTCAACTCGATCCTCTACGTGACGATCAACACCGTGGTCTCGGTCACGGTCGCGCTGCCGGCGGCCTACGCCTTCTCGCGCTACCGCTTCCTCGGCGACAAGCACCTGTTCTTCTGGCTGCTGACCAACCGCATGGCGCCGCCGGCGGTCTTCGCGCTGCCCTTCGTCCAGCTCTACTACGCGGTCGGGCTCTTCGACACGCATCTCGGCGTCGCCCTCGCGCACACGCTCTTCAACCTGCCGCTCGCGGTCTGGATCCTCGAGGGCTTCATGCGCGGGGTGCCGCGCGAGCTCGACGAGACCGCCTTCGTCGACGGCTACTCCTTCCCGCGCTTCTTCCTCACGATCTTCCTGCCGACGATCCGCTCGGGCGTCGGCGTCGCCGCGTTCTTCTGCTTCATGTTCTCCTGGGTCGAGCTCCTGCTCGCCAAGACGCTGACCAAGGTCGACGCCAAGCCGATCGCGGCCGAGATGACCAAGACCGCGAGCTCGGCCGGCTACGAGCTCGGGCTTCTGGCCGCGGCGGGGGTCTTGACGATCATCCCCGGGGCCATCGTGATCTATTTCGTGCGCAACTACATCGCGAAGGGGTTCGCGCTTGGCCGGGTGTGAGGGGCGATGCGGCTGACCATCGAGGCGATCGCGACGGCCGGGCTCGCGGGCGTTCTCGCGGGCGTCGTGGCCTGGCGGCTCGGCGCCTTCGAGGAGCCCGAGATCGCCGAGACCGCCGCGCGCGACCCGTTCCGCATCGCCGCCGTCTGGCAGGGGCAGGAGGGCCGGCAGACGCGGCTCTTCGTCTTCGCCCGCCCGGCGATCGAGGCCGCGGCGGCCGAGGGCCGGCTCTTCGACACGGTGGCCGACCTGCCCGGCACGCCCTTCGCGAACCGCCCGGCCGCCGTCTTCCGCCTGAGCGACGAGGCGCCGGTGCCGCGCGACGACCCCGCCGCCGCCTTCGCCGGCGGCAACCCCTGCCTGCTCGCGATCGATCCCGCCATCGTGGCGGCGATGGGTGGGCCGCTCACCGCGGTGGTGGCGCTCCGGGCCGATCTCGATCTCGGGCGGCAGTGCCGCCCGC
>CAZWDE010000530.1:0-1612 GCA_964632555.1 uncultured Limibaculum sp. | reverse complement strand
GGGCGCCGGGGCCGCTCGCGGCCGGGGCGGGGCTCGGCGAGGATCGCCCGCTCGCGCGGGGCCTCGGCCGGGCCCGCCGGCTTCAGCTCCGCCCCCGCCGCGTACAGCGCGACATCGCCGCGCGTCAGACCGATATCGGCGAGGTCGCGGTCGCCCATCCGCGCGAGCTGGCGCAGCGTCGCGGCGCGGCAGCGCCGCCGGGCGGTCGCCCGGCCGGCCGCGCGGATCAGCGCGGCCAGCGCGGCGACCGCCCGCCCGAGCGGGCGGACCGCAGCGACGACCGCCGCCGCGCGGGCCTCGTTGGCGCGGCGCAGATGGGCCCCATTGCGGGGGTCGGTGATGGTCCAGATCGTGTGCAGGGTCATGGTCGCGTCTCCAGACTACGGATAAGGCTGGCTAAACGCATCGCATCGGCGCCAGCCGCCTCGTGAGCCCAAACTGCCCATGATCGAGAGCGCCGACAAACGAGATGTCGTCGGCAGCAGGTTAGGAACGCTAATCCGTCCCGGGCTTGCGCGCGGCGGCGAGATAGCCGCTCGCCTGCACCGTGTTGCGCCAGTCGCTCGCGCGCGCGTCGAGCAGGCGGTTGAGCCGCCCGCCGAGGCGGCGCTCGACGCCGCGCTTCCAGAGCTTGAGCAGATTGGCGATCGCCGAGTACTTCCCGCGGATCGGGAAGAGCGTGACCTCCTCGAAATCGCGCAGCAGATAGGCGAGCCCGTCGCGCGAGAGCCGCTGGAAGTCCTGGAAGGCGAGGTCGGGCGGCCCGTGATAGCGCCAGATCCACGGCACGTAGAGGAAGAGCCGCCCGCCGGGGCGCAGCGCGCGGCGGAAGTTCGCGACCGCCGCGGCGGGGTCGTGCACGTGCTCGAGGATGGCGAGCGCGATCACCGCGTCGTAGCGGGCCGCCATCCACTCCGGGAAGGGCGAGCAGACATCGCCGAGGATGTCGGGATAGGCGCCGTAGTCGTTGAGATCGAGCGTCTCGACCCGGGGGTCGCCCGCGAGCTGCCCGCGCATCCCCTGCCCCACGTCGAGGATGCGCCCGGCCCCCGCCACGGCCGCCGCGACATGCTCGCGCGTGCGGTCGTCGTGCAGGAAGCGGAGATCGACGCGGACCGAGCGGGTGATGCCGCGGAGCCGCGCGACGATCGCCTCGGTGTCGTGGATCCGGCGCTTGCCGCTCATGCCGGGACGGCGGCGAGGAGCGCCGCCGCCGCCCGGGCCGCGCCGGCGCGCGCGATCGGCAGCGGCGGGCGCCTCGGGCCGAGCGCCGCGCGCTCGGCGGCGTCGGCGAGGCGCTCGGGCGTGAGCCCGCCGGCCCGGAGCACCGTGACCCCGTCGTGCCGGGCGAGCGCCGCGGCGCGGATCGCCTGCTCGCGCTCGCCCCGCGCCTCGAAAGGCACGAGGATCGCCGGCGTGCGGCAGGCGGCAAGGTCCATCGCGGTGTTGTAGCCGCAGAGGCTGACCGAGCAGGCCGCCCCCGCGAGGAGCGCGCGGTAGTCCGCCCGCGGCGGGTCGGCCCGCAGCCCCTCGGCGCTATGCGCGGCGGCGCGGGCCTCGGCCCCGGGCCCGCCGACGATCAGGTGCCACGGGCGCGCCGCGCCGCGCGCCG
>CAZWDE010000529.1:0-1612 GCA_964632555.1 uncultured Limibaculum sp. | reverse complement strand
CGATGGCGCGCAGCACGTTGCGCCCGATCCGCCCGAACCCGTTGATCCCAACCTTGACCGCCATGTGCCCCTCCCGACGCCGGCCCGGAACGGGCCACCCTGCAGGCCCGCGGAATAGGTCGGAAACGCCCCGCGATCAACGCCCCCGCGCCCGGGGCGGCTCAGGGATCGACGAGGCCGAGCGCGACGGCGCGGGCCACGGCCTGCTCGCGGGTGCGCGCGCCGAGCTTCCGGCGGGCGTTCCGCAGATGCAGCTCCACGGTGGCGCCCCGGATCCCGAGCCGCTCGGCGATGCGGTCGTTCCGGAGCCCCGCCGCGAGCCACAGGAGGCACTCGCGCTCCCGCCGCGACAGGCGGGTCCGGGCCCCGTCGGGCTCGGCCGGGCCCAGCCACGACATCCGCGCCTCGCAGGCCCGGCCCGAGACGGTGAGCAGACCGGAGAGCTGGTCCGACACCTCGGAGAGCTCGCCGCGCCCGAGCGACCCGGCCGTGGCCAGCATCCACACCGTTCCGTCCCGGTCGCGGGCCGAGACGACGGCGCGCGCCGGCCAGAGCGCGCTGAACTCCCGCTCGAGCACGCGGCGATGGCGCGGCAGCCGGCGTTCCCGCTCGCGGAGCGCTTCGTTGTGCACGAAATGGGCGCCGTCGGCGGTCAGGCAGTGGCGCACCAGCGGGTCGAACTCCCAGCAGCGCAGCGCCCGGTAGCGCCGCTTCTCCGCCTCGGGCCACGCTCGTGGATCGTCTTGACCGCGACGGGGCCGGCGCCGCCCTCCCGGAGCGGCGCGACGAAGGTGAGATCGAACCCCGCCTGCCGCCACAGCCGGCCGAGCGCCGCGGCCGCGTCCTCGATGGCGCGCGCCGACCTCAGCCCCTCGAGGAACTCCAGCAGATCGAGGCGCATGATCCGGCCTCACCGCGACGCCACACCGGCTGAAGTTTACCCCAAGGCAGGCGCGATTCCCACCGCGTCAAGCTGCGGGCATCCGGATCTGCCCGGGCGCGCGGGGCGAGGCGAGGGTCGCGACTGCCCACGGCCACCGGTGGGGATCCGCCCAGCACACTGCCGCCAGAGAGCCATGTCGCGCGACCTTTCCCGGCATGTCGGCCCGGCCGACCGGCCCTTCGACCGACCCGACGCCCGCGCCCCCGAGGAGGCGGGCGCCCCCTTCCGGCTCGGGATGCCGCATCTCGACGGCGACGGCGTCAGCCTCGTCTGGCTCCTCAAGGATTGCGCGCACCGCCACTGGTGGTCGATCGCCGACTGGACCGGCCTCCGCCCGAGCCTGCTCCGCGACCGGACCGGCGCCCGCGCGATGGCCTCCGTGGTGGTCGCCGCGGTCCGCGGTGCGCCGGAGCGGTTCCGGGAGGACGATCTCGTCGTGCTCGATCTCGCGGTCGCGCCGCGCCCCGAGACCGGGTGGCGAAGCTGCTGCCGGCTCGTCTCGACGTCGGGCGCGGCGGTGACGGTCGAGCTCGTCACCGTGTTCGCCAAGCGCGGCGGCCGCTCGAACGCGGCGCTCGCGCCGGCCGACCTGCCCTGCCGGTTCCGGGCCGAGCGCGGCGGCGAGGGCGCCCGGCGCGCCGCCGTCCTGCGCGCCCGCGGCCGCGCGTC
>CAZWDE010000528.1:0-1614 GCA_964632555.1 uncultured Limibaculum sp. | reverse complement strand
CGCGGCAGGCCGCCTGTGCGGCCATCGAGCGGGCGGAGCGGCTCGCGCCAGCGGGCGCGCGGCCCGGCGCCGAGATCGTGGCTCCGGCCGAGACGGACGCGGCCGGCGGGGACGACGCGCCGATCGCCCCGCGGGCGGAGAACGGCCCCGGGACCCTCGGGTCCGACGAGATCCCGGACTGGCCCGACGGCGTGGTCAGCCTCCCCGAACCGGAGGCGGCCCCCCTGCCGGACACGCCACGTGCGAGCGCCGCGCCGGCGGCGGCGCCGCTCCGGGTCGACAGGATGCGGCTGTGAGCCCCCGCGTCCGCCCCTCGGGCGCGCTCGTCACGCTCGCCGCCGGATTCCTGCTGTCCGCGGCCCTGCGCGCCGGCGAGGTCGTGGCGGCCCTGCCCGCGCCCGTGGGCGACGGCTTCGGCAATCCGGTGCCGCGAGCCGCGGGCGGCCGGGCGGGGCCCGAGCCGGCGAGCGCCAGCGCGCCGCGCGGCGGCCGGGCCGAGGCCATGGCGCTCGTCGCCGAACTGCAGGAGCGGCGCGTGGCGCTCGACGACCGGGCGGCAAAGCTGGAGAGCCGCGCGCAGACGCTGGAGGCCATGGAGGCTCGGCTCGAGGAGCGCCTCCGCGAGCTCGAGGCGGCGCAGGAGCGGCTGGAGCGGACGGCGGTGATGGTCGACGACGCGGCCGGGCGCGACGTCCGCCATCTCGCCGAGATGTACACCCAGATGAAGCCGAAGCAGGCCGCCCTGATCTTCGACGAGATGCCGCCCTCCTTCGCCGCCGGTTTCCTCGGCCGGATGGAGCCCGAGGCCGCGGCGCTCATCATGGCCAACATGGACGCCGCGCGCGCCTACGCGGTCAGCATCCTGCTCGCCGGCCGCAACGTCGGTCGCGGCGCGGGTGACGCGGACGACGGGCGCTGAGCTTCACCCTTCCTTAGCCCTCGCCGGCCTAGACCGGCGCCGTGGGCAGAACGAGAGCCGGGCGATATGGGCAGCGTGATCGGGATCGTCGTGGTCGTCGGCATGGTCTTCGGCGGGTATCTCGCCGCCGGGGGCAAGCTCGGCATCATCCTGGCGGCGCTGCCCTTCGAGCTGATGATGATCGGCGGCGCCGCGGTCGGCGCGTTTGTCATCGGCAACGACGCGGCCACCATTCGCCACACGCTCAAGGATCTCGCGCGCGTCTTCCGCGGCGCCACCTGGAAGCGCGCGGACTATCAGGACCTTCTCTGCCTTCTCTTCACCCTCGTGCGGATCGCCCGCCGCGACCCCGTGGCGATCGAGGCGCACATCGAGGCGCCGGCCGAGAGCCCGATCTTCCAGGCCTATCCGCGCATCCTCGCCGATCCGGGAGCGGTCGACCTGATCTGCGACACGATCCGCATGGCGATGATGAACTTCGACGACCCCCACCAGCTCGAGGACCTGATGGAGAAGCAGCTCGAGGGCAAGCTGCACCACCGGCTGCACCCCGCCCACGCGCTGCAGACGATGGCGGACGGGCTGCCGGCGCTCGGCATCGTCGCCGCGGTGCTCGGCGTGATCAAGACCATGTCCTCGATCGACCAGCCGCCCGAGGTGCTCGGCAAGCTGATCGGCGGCGCGCTGGTCGGCAC
>CAZWDE010000527.1:0-1621 GCA_964632555.1 uncultured Limibaculum sp. | reverse complement strand
CCCGGGCACCGCGACCTTCGGCGGCTGCGCGGGCATCGGGCGCGCGACGGCCGAGGCCTTCGCGGCCGCGGGCGCGCGGGTGGGCCTCATCGGGCGCGACCCCGCGCGCGGGGCCGCCGCCGCCGCCCGCGTGCCGGGCGCCCGGTTCCTCGCCGCCGACTGCGCGGTGCCCGCCGCGGTGGCCCGTGTCGCCGGCGAGGCCGCGGAGCGGCTCGGCCGGATCGACACCTGCCTCTGCTCGATGGGCGGCAACCACCTGCCCGAGCTCCTGCACCGCCAGAGCGGCGAGGACATCCTCGCCGCGATCCGGCTCGACCTCGCGCCGATGCTGCTCGCCATGCACGCCGCGCTCGGGCCGATGCGCGCGGCCGGCGGCGGCACGATCCTCGCGGTCGCCTCCGACGCCGGCAAGCTCGCGACCCCCGGCGAGGCGGCGATCGGCGCCGGCATGGCCGCGATCATCCAGTTCGTCCGCGCCCTCGCGCTCGAGGGCAAGCGCGACGGCATCCGCGCCAACGCGCTGACGCCGAGCCTCGTCGAGGGCACGCCCCTGACCGGGCGGCTGATGGCCGAGGGGACGTTCCCCGCCAAGCTCTTCGCCAAGGCGCGCCCCAAGGCCGATCTCGGGCCGACGACGCCCGAGGACCTCGCGGCGCTCGCGCTCTTCCTCGCCAGCCCCGCCGCCGCGCGCATCACCGGGCAGGCGATCAGCGTCACCGGCGGGATCTCCGCCGCCTGAACCAGGGGCCGAGCGCCAGCCCGAGCAGCGCCCAGCCGAGCGCCCCCTTGCCGTGGTCCGAGAGCGTCGGGCGCGCCGCGAACACGAGGAGCTCGCCGATCGCCCGCGGCCCCGGCGGCGCCCGGATCACCGCCTGCCAGGGCAGCCCCGGGATGATCGCCTGATAATAGAGGTAGTAGACCTGCGGCGAGAGCCAGACGAAGCCCCAGAAGAGCCCGAGCGCCCAGAGGGCGCGCGCCGCCGGCCGCCGCCCGCGGCCGAGGCGGCGCAGGGCGAGGAGCGTCGCGGCCGCGAGAGCGGCCGAGACGGCGAGGAGCCCCGCCCGGCCGGCCGGCCCCAGCGTGAAGAAGCTGTCGCCCTCGTACATCGCGCCCCCGTTGCCGGATCGCCCGCGCGCCCCCATCTGCCCGCGAGGCTCGACAGCGCGCAAGCGAGGCGATAGGGAGCGGGCGTCGGCGCCGCCGCCCTGCCCCGGCCGGGATCCGGCCCCGTCACCCGCCGGCCCCGCCCCTCAAGGACCCGAAGGCGATGCAGAACCTGATCCTCGTCATCCATCTCCTGATCGCGCTCTGCCTCATCGCGGTGGTGCTGCTGCAGCGCTCCGAGGGCGGCGCGCTCGGGATCGGCGGGGGCGGCGGCGGGCTCGTCTCCTCGCGCGGCGCCGCGACCGCGCTCTCCAAGGTGACCTGGGCGCTCGCCACCGCCTTCATCGCCACCTCGATCACGCTGGCGATCCTCGCCGGGGGCGATCCGTCGGGCGGCTCGGTGATCGATCTCGAGGGCGGGGCCGACGGCGCGGTGCCGCTGCCCGACCTTCCCCCCGCGGCCGAGGACGGGCCGGCCGCCGACGGAGGCCCCCCGCCTGCCTTCCCGCTGCCCGAC
>CAZWDE010000526.1:0-1639 GCA_964632555.1 uncultured Limibaculum sp. | reverse complement strand
CACTTCCACACCCTCGGCTTCACGCCGATCCAGCTCGCCTATCTCTTCCTGCTCTACGAGGCGGCGGGCATGGTCACCAATCTCTCCGCCGGCTGGATCGCGGCGCGCTTCGGGCTCACATCGACGCTCTACGCCGGGCTCGGGCTGCAGATCGCGGCGCTCCTCGCGCTCGCCCAGCTCGATCCCGGCTGGGCGCTGTGGGCCTCCGTCGCCTTCGTGATGGCGGTGCAGGGCGTCTCGGGCGTGGCGAAGGACCTCGCCAAGATGAGCTCGAAGAGCGCGGTCAAGCTCCTCGCGCCCGAGACGACGGGCGCGCTCTTCCGCTGGGTGGCGGTGCTGACGGGCTCGAAGAACGCGGTCAAGGGCGTGGGCTTCCTCCTCGGCGCCGGGCTTCTCGCTCTGGCCGGCTTCGAGGCGGCGGTCCTCGGCATGGCGGGCGTGCTCGCCGTCATCCTCGCCGCCGTCGCCCTCCTGATGCCCTCCGGCCTGCCGAAGGGGCGGAAGGGCGCCGCGTTCTCGGAGGTCTTCTCCGAGGACCCGAACGTCAACCGCCTCTCCGCCGCGCGCGTCTTCCTCTTCGGCGCGCGCGACGCTTGGTTCGTCGTCGGCATCCCGGTCTATTTCTACTCGGTGCTCTCGGACGGCACCGAGGCGGGCATGCGCTGGGCCTTCTTCGCGGTCGGCATCTTCATGGCCGTCTGGATCATCGGCTACGGCGCGGTGCAGGCGCTCGCGCCGCAGATCCTGCGGGCGCGCGACAAGGGCCTCGGCGAGACGGTCGTCCTCGCGCGTCTCTGGGTGGGCGCGCTCGCCGCGATCCCGGCGGCGCTGGCGCTCGCCGCCTGGGCGGCCGGCGGCCCCGCCGGCTGGCTCTCGGCGACGCTCGTCGTGGGGCTCCTCGTCTTCGGCGTGGTCTTCGCGGTGAACTCCTCGCTCCACTCCTACCTGATCCTCGCCTTCACCGAGGCGCGGCGCGTGACGATGGATGTGGGCTTCTACTACATGGCGAACGCGGGCGGCCGGCTCCTCGGCACGCTGCTCTCGGGGCTCTCCTATCAGGCGGGGGGGCTGCCGCTCTGCCTTTTCGCCTCCGCCGCCATGGCCGCGCTCGCCTGGGCCTGCACGGCCTGGCTCTCCCGGGCGGGCCACCGCGCGGCGCCACGGCCGAGCGCCTGACGGGCGCCCTGCCCCACCGGCCGGCGCCGGCGCGCAGTCCCGGCTTGCCGAGCTTGCTGTTGGAGCGGATGCCGGCGACCTCGACCGGGGCGTCGGGCAGCTCGCGCCGCGGCGCCTCGCCGACCGGCCGACCTAGTGTCAGGCGCCGCGGGGCGGGCCGTGGATCCGCCGTGGCGGGGGGCAGGCTCGCGCCTGCCTGAAAGCCGAGTTGGACCTCGGTCAGGCCGCGCGGCCCGACGCCGTGCGCCGGCGCTGTCGCGCGACCCGGTCGCTCCGCCAGGGCCCCGAGGGAGAGACCGCGATCCGCGCCCCGCCGGCCTCGCGACCGGGAACGGCAGGATCTTGGGCGCCGGCCGCGCCGGCCCGCGGGCGCAGCGTCAGCCGGAACCGCCACCCGGTGCCGGGGGCGTCGCCCCCCGCGTCATGCGGCGGCGCGGCGCCGCGCCCGGTTGCGCCTCGGCCG
>CAZWDE010000525.1:0-1646 GCA_964632555.1 uncultured Limibaculum sp. | reverse complement strand
AACGCGGCGGCGGGCAAGAACCTGATCGGCGCCTTCCACCAGCCGCGCCTCGTGATCGCCGACACCGCCGTGCTGGAGACGCTGCCGGCGCGCGAGTTCCTCGCCGGCTATGCCGAGGTGGCGAAGTACGGCCTCCTCGGCGACGCGGCGTTCTTCGGGTGGCTCGAGCGGAACGGCCCGGCGCTCCGGGACGGCGACCGCGCGCTCCGCGCCGAGGCGGTGCGCCGGTCCTGCGCCATGAAGGCGGCGATCGTCGAGCGCGACGAGACGGAGCGGGGCGAGCGGGCGCTGCTCAACCTCGGGCACACCTTCGGCCACGCGCTCGAGGCCGCGACGGGCTATTCCGGCCGTCTGCTGCACGGCGAGGCGGTGGCGATCGGGATCGGGCTCGCCGCCCGCGTCTCGGCGCGCCTCGGGCTCTGCGGGCCGGAGGTGCCCGACCGGGTGGACGCGCATTTCGCGGCGATGGGCCTGCGCCGGCGCCTCGCGGACATCCCGGGCGCCCTGCCCGACGCCGAGGGCCTGATCCGGCTGATGGGGCAGGACAAGAAGGTGCGGCGGGGTCGCATCGCGTTCGTGTTGCTGCGCGGGATCGGCGCGGCCTTCCTCACCCGGGAGGCGGACCTCGAGGTGGTGCGCGCGGTGCTCGGCGAGGCGCTCGCCGAGCGGGGCTGACGCGGGCCGCGCCCGGCCGCTCAGGCCGCGGGGGGCAGCGCGAGGAGGTCGGAGTGGGAGACGCGCACGCGGCTCGCCCCGGCGCGCGCCGCGCGCCAGGCCTCGGCCCGGTCGCCGAGCCGCGGGGCGACGGCCGCCGCCGTGCCGCGCGCGAGCTCGGCGATCAGCGCGGCGTCGCGCGGGGCCTCGAGACGCCAGTCGCTCGGCCCCTCGATCACCGTGCAGCCCGCGGCCCGCAGCGCCCGGACGAGATGGCGGTGCGCCCGCGGCCCGAGCGCCGGGCCGAGCCCCTTGTCGCGGCCCTGGTCGGCGTGGAAGGCGGCGCGCACGGCCGCGTCGAGCGGGTGCGCGGGCTCCCAATCCTCGGTGCCGGTGTAGCTGAGCGCGGCGAGGAGGGGCAGGCGGTGGCGCGCGAGCGCCGCGGCGAGGCCCTCGAGCCAGGCCGCGCCCGCGAGGTCGAGGAGGGCGGACGCGGTGACGAGATCGGGCGGCGGCGCGAGGAGCGGCGCGAGCCCCGCGGCGAGATCGGCCTCGACCGTCTCGAGCCGGGCGCCGTCCGGCGGGGTGGCGCGGGCGAGGAGCCCGGCGTCGGCGTCGGCCAGCACCCAGGTCTGCGGGCCGGGCAGGAGCGGCGCGAGCGCGTGCATGGTGGCGCCGGTGCCGGCGCCGAGATCGAGGATCCGCAGCGGCCCGCGGCCGGCGACGGCACGGGCGAGGGCGGCCGCCACGGCCGGGTTCCGGGCCCGCCGGTCGGCCGGCGCGCGCAGTGCGAGCCAGTCGGCGGCGAAGCTCACGGCGCGCCGTGCGGCACGCGGCCTGTGGCGGCGGCCAGCGCATCGGCCACCACGCGGGCCGTGTCCTCCCAGCGCGGCAGCCGCGCCGCCGCCCGCCGGCGGCGCGCCGCGCGCCCGGCGCGGGCCGCGCGGGCGGCGATCGGCGGGCCGAGGCCCTCGGCCAGCGCCGCCGCGTCG
>CAZWDE010000524.1:0-1651 GCA_964632555.1 uncultured Limibaculum sp. | reverse complement strand
TCCCGAGCGCGCCGGCGGCCTCGGCGCCGAGCCAGATGACCGCGGCGCCGAGCGCGCAGGCGACGGCCGCGCTGACGAGGATCGGATAGCGCACGGAGACGCGGTCCATCACGAGCCGCGGCACGAACCAGCCGATCGCCAGCGTCGCCACGATGAACACCCCGAGGATCACTCCCGCTCCCTAGTCAGCGTTCGCGCTTGCGCGCGGACCCAGGGCCGAACAGTCGACTCCGGTGACGCGCAAACGGTCGCCCTCGGTGGGCCCGGACATCGCGGCGTGGGTCTCTCTCGAAATCCTCGGTGGCATGGTCGCGTGTTCCCTCCGCGCGCCGACGCTAGAAGTACATTTCCATCATCTCGATCATGTTGCGCTGGTTGGCGGGCAGGCCCGTCATCGCCGACACCCGCTCGAAGAGGGCCCGCGCCTCGGCCTTCCGCCCGGCGTTCCAGTGCAGGTCGGTGAGGCGCAGGAGCGCGGCGCCGATGCCGGCGGTGTGCTTCGCCGCCTCGGCGAGGGCGAGTGCGCGTTCGAGATCCTGTAGCGCCGCCGCGCCGTCGCCGAGTTCGTCCTCGGCGAGTCTCGCCCGGTCGCGGAGAAGCTCGGCGGCGAGCGCCGTCGCCTCCCGGCGCTCGGCCTCGGCGATCAGGGCGCCCAGGAAGGCCACGCCGCCCGCCGGATCGCCCGCCTCCGCCTTGGCGAGGGCGAGGCGCCGGGGGCTCCGGTCGGGGTGACCCTCGTCGGCGGCGCCGTCCGTCACGGCGGCGAGCACCGCGGCCTCGATCTCTGCCGATCCGGGGTCGAGTTCGCCGAGCTCCAGCAGCGCGTCGAGCCGCCCCCCGGCATCGCCCGCCCGCTCGAAGAGCCCGATCGCCTCGCGAAAGAGCGCGCGGGCGCGGTCGGGCGCCTCTTCGGCATGCCGCGCGAGGTATCCGAGATTGTAGGTGATCCAGGCCGCCTCCGCGGGATCGTCGGTCTCGAGGAAATAGGGCAGGAGCGCCTCGAACTCGGCCCGCGCCTCGGCGATGACCGGGGCCTCGTCCTCGTGCTGGTACATCCCGTCGACCACGTCTTCCATGAGCCGCTCGGCGGCCTTGGAACGCTTCAGCGCGTCGCTGCGGCTGCGGATGGGGGGTGTCGCGGCCATGGGTGCCTCCTCAGCCGGCCTCGAATTCGGGATCGGGCGCGATCCCGAGGGCGGTCGCCAGCGCGTCGGTCTGGCTCGCCATCGCGAGGACGGCGAGAAGATCGGCGTGCTGCTCCGCGGTCGTGCCCCTGGCCCGCGCCGGGGCGGTGTGGGAATGCACGCAACAGGGGCAGGCGTTCGCGACCGAGACGGCGAGATCGACCATCTCGTTCGTCAGCGGGTCGAGCCCGCCCGCGCGCCCCTCGACCATCACGGCCTCGAGCCGCCGCCATGTGGCCGCGAGCAGCGCCGGATCGTTCGCGAGCACCCGCGAGAAGGCGTTGACGAACTTCGTCCCGCGCGTCGCGCGGATGTCGGCGTAGACGGCCGCGACCTCCGGCCCCGCGTCGTCGCTGCCGACCGGCGCAAGCGTCGCCATCAGAGCCCGCCCATGATCTTCTGGTTGAAGCCGAAGATGCGGCGGGCGCCGGCATAGGGGACGAGGGTCACGTCGCGCGACTGGCCGG
>CAZWDE010000523.1:0-1655 GCA_964632555.1 uncultured Limibaculum sp. | reverse complement strand
CGAAGATGGAGGCGATGCTGAACGCCCGCGGCGTCTACCAGTTCGCCCAGATCGCCGCCTTCACGCCGGACGACCTCGCCTGGCTCGACCGGGCGGTGGAGAGCTTTCCCGGCCGCGCGGCGCGGGACGGCTGGGTGGCGCAGGCCCAGGCGCTCGCGGCGGAGGCCGAGGCGGGCTCGGGCGCCGGTCGCTCGGCCTGAGCCGGGCGCTCAGCGCCCGTCGACCGCGTCGTAGCCGTAGAGCCAGTCGAGCTGGGCGGCGGCGAAGCCGGGCGCGAACCACGCCACCGCCGCGATCGGCGCCCAGGAGAACAGGCGCCCGAGCTCGGTGCGCTTGTGGAACAGGAGCCCGTTGGAGCGGCTCTGCGCCTGCACCCGGGTGACGCGGTCGAAGCGCGCGCTCTCATAGGCGAGCAGCGCCTCGGGCACCGGGTCGCGTCCGCGCAGGCAGCGCGCCAGCACCGCCGCGTCCTCGAGCGCCATCGCCGCGCCCTGCGCCATGAAGGGCAGCATCGCGTGCGCCGCGTCGCCGAGGAGCCCGACGCGCCCGTCGCACCAGCGCACCTGCTCGGCGCGCTCGAAGAGCCCCCAGAGGAAGGGGCGCTCGACCGCGGCGAGGAGCGCCGTCACCTCGTCGTGCCAGCCGTGGAACGCGGCCCTCAGGCGCTCGGGATCGCCCGGGGCGGCCCAGCCCTCGGGCGCCCGCTCGTCGGTCTCCTCCACCGCGACGAGGTTCACGAGGCGGCCCCCCCGGAGATAGTAGGTGACGATGTGGCGCCCCGGGCCGGCCCAGACCGTGGCGTCGGGCGCGACGAGGCCGTCCGGCAGCCGGTCGGCCGGCACGGTGGTGCGCCACGCGATCTGGCCCGTGTAGCGCGGCTTTTCCGGTCCGTTGAGCACGTTCCGGAGCGCCGAGCCGATCCCGTCGGCCGCGACGAGGAGGTCGGCCTGCTCCGCGCGCCCGTCGGCCAGCTTGAGCCGGACGGTCTCGGTGCGGGTGCCGTAGCCCTCGACCGGCGCGCCGGTTTCGAGCGCGACCCCTGCATCCTTCGCTGCCTGAAGAAGTATCTCGTGCAGATCGGCCCGGTGGACGTGGAGATAGGGCGCCTTCCAGCGGGCCTCGGCCGCATCGCCGAGCGCGACGCGGTAGATCGTGGCGCCGGTGTGCCCGTCGCGCATGGCGGCGGCGCTCGGGCGGAAACCGACCTCCGCCACCGCATCGAGCACGCCGAGCCAGCGCAGCACCTTGCAGGCGTTGGGGCTCATCTGGAGACCGGCGCCGACCTCGCCGAAGCTCTCGGCCCGCTCGAAGACCGTCACCGCCCAGCCGGTCCGCGCGAGCGCCAGGGCCGCGGCGAGCCCGCCGATCCCGCCCCCCGCCACGAGCGCGCGCCGCTCGGGCGCGGCACGGGGCGACGCCTTGGCGCGCGGCGCCGTGGCCGCCCTCTCGGATGTCGCTGCTCCTGCCATCGGTCCCTCCGCGGCCGGCGCTCCGCGCCTCCGCCGGCAGCTTGCCCCGGCTCGGCCCGGATCGGCAAGACGCGAGGCCGCAGGCGGCGAGGGGAACCGGGAGCCCTAGCGCGGGCCGCGCCGTCCGCCCGGCACCAGACGGATGACGCGCCGGCCGGAGGCGGGGCGCGGCTTCGGCGACGGCGC
>CAZWDE010000522.1:0-1660 GCA_964632555.1 uncultured Limibaculum sp. | reverse complement strand
CCGGCAGATGCTGCAGAAGCTAGAGACCTCGGATTCGGGCGAGTCGACGCTGCTCGCGGGCGAGCAGGGCGACAAGGCCGAGCTCGACGAGGTCAATGCCAAGCTCGAGGCCCAGGGCAAGCGCCTGGCCAAGGGGGCGCCGGTGCTGCTCGGCATCACCAAGGCGTCGCTGCAGACCCGCTCCTTCATCTCGGCGGCCTCCTTCCAGGAGACGACGCGCGTGCTGACCGATGCGGCGACGCAGGGCAAGCGCGACCGCCTCGTCGGCCTGAAGGAGAACGTGATCGTCGGGCGGCTGATCCCGGCCGGCACCGGCGGGGCGACGACGCGGATCAAGCTCGAGGCGCAGCGGCGCGACAAGGCGATCCAGGCCGAGCGGCAGCGCGCCGCCGAGCAGGCGGCCGCGGCCCTCGAGGTGATCGACACCGGCGAGGAGGAGGACGACCGCGAGCCGGTCGAGTCGGGCGGGGGCTTCGGCGAGATCCTCTGACCCGTCGCCGCGCGGCGGAGACCGCGAGCCCGGGCCCCCGCGGCCCGGGCTTTTCTTTCGGCCCGGCGCGCGCATCCCGGCACGCCCGACGGTTGTGTATCGCCGGCGCCTGCGGCACCCTCCGGCCAGCCCACCGCACGGAGAGTCGGGGATGCGCCGCCTTGCCCACGCGATCGCCGCCGCGCTGAGCCTCGCGTTCGTCGCCGCCGGGGCGCCGGCGCAGGACGAGGCGGATCTCATCCTCGAGATGGAGCGCGCCATCCGCGAGCGGGACCGCCGCGCGCCCGAGGGCGAGCCGCCCGCCGCGCCGGCGCCGGCGGAGGAGAGCGCGACGGCCGACACGCCGGACCAAGCGGAGCGGCCGGGACCCGGGCCGCGGGGGCTGCGGCGCGCGCGCCTCGTCGACGCCGGCGATCCGATCGCGGTGCTCGCGGCGGCCGAGCGGCTCGGCCCGGCGCGGCTGGCGCGCACGAGCGACGACCGCCCGGTGATCGTCGGCGTGTCCGGCGGCGTGGGCTACTCCATCCGGTTCGAGGACTGCGCCGGCGGCGCGGGCTGCCGCAGCCTCCGCCTGCGGGGCGATTTCGGGGGCCGCAGCGCCGCGCCCGAGGCGATGGCGCTCTGGAACCGCGAGGGGCGCTTCGCCCGCGCCTATCTCGCCGCCGGGGCCACGCCGGTGCTCGAGATGGACGTCAACCTCGCGGGCGGCGTCAGCCACGCCAATCTCGACGCGAGCCTCGGCATCTGGCGCGACGTGCTCGCGGAGTTCGACCGCCGGATCGGGCGCTGAGCCGGCTCGCGCACGGGGCCGGGCGGACGGGCGGGAGGCCCTTGACCGCCCCCGGCGACGACAGTATAAGCCGCTGACCTCACGGGGCGCATGTCCGGTGAGCGACGATGTACTGCCGGATGGTTGGCACGGCACGATCTGGCCCCGCCCGATCCTCTGCCACTTCGCCGCGGGCGCCCAGCGCCGATTGCGGCGACGAGCCTGTTTGCCCGCGCGCCGGCGCGGCCCACCCGAGCGGCGAGACGCAACGAGGACCGAGGTAGGCCCGCGAATGCCGACGATCCAGCAGCTGATCCGGAAGCCCCGGCAGCCGAAAGTGAAGCGACAGAAGGCCATGCACCTGCAGGCCTGCCCGCAGAAGCGGGGTGTGTGCACGCGCG
>CAZWDE010000521.1:0-1663 GCA_964632555.1 uncultured Limibaculum sp. | reverse complement strand
CGCGCCGCGGCGGGAGCCGCCGGGGCCGCGGCCTCGGGCACCACGCGCGCGGTCTCGCCCGGGCCCGCCGCCTCGTCGTCGACGAGCAGCGGCAGCATCGCCGCGTGGCCGAGATCGCTCTCCTCCCCACGCTCGCGCGGGGCCCCGAGCGCGCGCGCGAGCCAGGCGCGGACCACGGCCTCGGGCTCGCCCTCGCCGCGCGCGATCGCCGCCATGATCGCGCAGGTCCGCGCCGAGGGGCGGCTCTCGCCGAGCGCCGCCACCGCCGCGCGCGCCGCGTCCCAGTCGCGCGCCAGCAGGGCGAGCTCGGCGCGCAGGAAGATCGTCTCGCGGTGGGTCGCGTTCACCTCGAACAGCCGCTCGAAGCGCCGGCGCCGCGCGCCGGGGGTCTCGTCGGGCTCGATCTCGGCGAAGGCGCGGGCGATCAGCGGCGCCGGCGCGCGCCGCCAGGCCTCCACGAGCACGCGGCCCGCGGCCCGCTTCTGGCGCGCCTGCGCGAGGCGGCGCGCGGCGGCCGCGGCGATCTCCGCGGCGCCCGGGTCGAGCCGCGCCGCCTCGACGGCGTGGCGCCGCGCCGCGTCGCGGTCGCCCGCCGCCTCGGCCTCCTCGGCGAGCGCGAGCGCCAGCGCCGCCTCGCGCCGGTCGGCCTCGGCGCGCTCGACCGAGCCGATCTTGCGCTGCACGGCGAGGGTGCGGCGCGCGCCCGCCCAGTCGTAGCGCCGGCTCTGCAGCCCGTAGAGCGTGTCGAGCACCGCCGCGTCGCGGGGCGCGAGCTCGGCGGCGCGCTCGGCGAGGCGGAGCGCGCGGTCCTCCTCGCCGGCCGCCATCGCCTGCGCGAGCAGGCCCTTGATGCCGACCATGGCGGTGGCGGGCTCCTCGGCGAGCGCGGTCCAGTAGCGCCGCGCGCGGGCGGCGTCGCCGGCGAGCTCGGCGGCCTGCGCGTTGAGGAGCCGCCCGAGGCCCGGGCGCCGCAGCAGCCGGTCGGCCTCGGCGGCGCGGGCGCGCGCGGTCTTTGGGTCGCCGGCGGCGAGCGCCATCAGCGCGCGGTCGAGCACCTCGATCCCGCGGCGGCGGCGGCTGCGCTCGGTGAAGCGGCGCACCGCCGCGGGGTCGCCGAGGATGAAGAGCACGAGGCCCACCACGAGATCGCCGAGCCACACGACGAAGAGCAGCGCCGCGGCGGCGAGGATCAGGATCACGCCGGCCGCGAAGGGGGTCAGCACGTATTCGGCGCCGGCGAAGGCCACCGTGATCTCCCCCTCGGCCGCGAGGAGGCGCGAGACCGCCCAGGTCGCGGCCGCCACCAGCGCGACGAAGACGAGGACCCGGATGAGCGCGCCCAGCATCAGGGTCAACCCGGGTTCGGCCGCAGGCCGACGAAGGCCGCGAGCGCGGTCTCGGCCGCCACGCGGTTGGCCAGCGCCGCGGTCCAGTCGGCGAGGGTCGAGGCCGCCGGCTCCGGCAGGGCGCGGGCCTCGGCGAGCGCGGCGTCGAGATCGCCCTCGGCGAGGCGCGCCTCGATCCGCGAGAGCCGCGCCGGCAGGCCCTCGCCGGGCTGCGCGCCGCTCGGCCGGGCGAACACCTGGGCGCGGAGCCACGAGGCCACGCGCGTCCCGGCCGAGGCGCCGTCGAGGAGGGGCCACCCAACGCAGCGGACGACACA
>CAZWDE010000520.1:0-1666 GCA_964632555.1 uncultured Limibaculum sp. | reverse complement strand
CTGCGGCCGATGCGCTATGTCGTGACCGGCGACGGGCTGGTGATCGCGGGCTCCGAGATCGGCATGGTGCCGGTCGACGAGAGCGCGGTCGCCGAGAAGGGCCGGCTCGGGCCGGGCGAGATGCTGGCGATCGATCTCGCCGAGGGGCGGCTGCTGCACGACCGCGAGATCAAGGACGAGCTGGCCGGCGCGCAGCCCTATGCCGAGTGGGCCGGGCGCGTCACCGACCTGACCGCCGCGCTCGAGGGCCTGCCCGAGCCGCGCGGCCATTCCGGCGCCGATCTGCGGCGGCGCCAGATCGCGGCCGGGTACAGCATGGAGGAGCTCGAGGCGATCCTGCACCCGATGGGCGAGGAGGCCAAGGAGGCGGTCGGCTCGATGGGCGACGACACGCCCGCGGCCGTGCTCTCCGGGCGCTACCGTCCGCTCAGCCACTTCTTCCGGCAGAATTTCAGCCAGGTGACCAACCCGCCGATCGACTCGCTGCGCGAATACCGCGTGATGTCGCTCAAGACGCGGTTCGGCAACCTGAAGAACGTGCTCGATCAGGACAGCTCGCAGACCGAGATCCTGACGCTCGAGAGCCCGGTCGTCTCCAACGGCCAGTTCGCCCGGCTCGTCGAGGCCTTCGGCGAGGACTACCGCCGGATCGACTGCACCTTCGAGGCGGGCCGCGAGCCCGGCGCGCTGCGCCCCGCGCTCGACCGGATCCGCGCCGAGGCCGAGGAGGCGGTGCGCGCCGGCGCCTGCCATCTGGTGCTGACGGACGAGGCGGTGTCGGAGGAGCGCATCGGGATGCCGATGATCCTCGCGACCTCGGCCGTCCATTCCTGGCTGACGCGGCAGGGGCTGCGCACCTTCTGCTCGCTCAACGTGCGCTCGGCGGAGTGCCTCGACCCGCATTACTTCGCCGTGCTGATCGGCGTCGGCGCGACCACGGTCAACGCCTATCTCGCCGAGGCCTCGCTCCTCGACCGCGTCGAACGCGGGCTGCTCGACCTCGCCCCGGAGCAGGCGATCGCCAACTACCGCACCGCGATCGACTGGGGCCTCCGGAAGATCATGTCGAAGATGGGCATCTCGGTGGTGTCCTCCTATCGCGGCGGCTGCAACTTCGAGGCGGTGGGGCTCTCCCGCGCCCTCGTCGCGGAGTTCTTCCCCGGCATGCCGTCCCGCATCTCGGGCATCGGCATCGCCGGCATCGAGGCCAAGCTCCGCACGGTGCACGGCGCCGCCTTCCGGGGCGCCGACGTCCTGCCGATCGGCGGGCTCTACAAGGCGCGCCGCCAGGGCGAGGTGCACGCCTGGGGCGCGCAGCTGATGCACATGATGCAGGCCGCCGTGGCGCAGAACTCGTTCGCGCTCTGGAAGAAATACTCCGACGGCATGGCCAAGCAGCCGCCGATCCACCTGCGCGACCTGCTCGCCTTCAAGCCGCTCGGCGGCCCGGTGCCGCTCGAGGAGGTCGAGAGCATCACCGCGATCCGCAAGCGCTTCGTGACGCCGGGCATGAGCCTGGGCGCGCTCAGCCCCGAGGCGCACAAGACGCTGAACGTGGCGATGAACCGGATCGGCGCGAAATCCGACAGCGGCGAGGGCGGCGAGGATCCGGCGCATTTCGTCCCCGAGCCCAATGGCGACAACCCCTCGGCCAAGATCAAGCAGG
>CAZWDE010000519.1:0-1670 GCA_964632555.1 uncultured Limibaculum sp. | reverse complement strand
AGCGGACATCGGCGCCGCTCTCGACGAGAAGCCGCGCGACGAGGAGCTCCGAGCCCTCATAACCCGAGATCGTGATTCGGCCCTCGACCGGCGCGCCCTCGAGCGCGGCGCGCACGCCCGCGACGGCGGCGTTCTTGGCCGCGTCGATCGCCTCGCGCTTCACGCCGCAGGCCTGGCCGACGCTTTCGAGCCAGGCCTCGGTCCCGTCGACGCCGACCGGCGCCGAGCCCACCGCCTGGCGGCCGGCGGCGTCGAACTCGCGCAGGCTCGCGGTGTAGAACGGATGCAGCGCCGCGACCGCGGCGCAGTCGAGCGCCGCGTAGAGCTCGCGCCATTCGCGCGTCGGCACGACCGGCCCGGCGGCGAGGCCGAGCGGCTCGAGAAGCCGCCCGATCGTCACCGGATCGGCCGGGAACACCTCGCCGAGCAACGTCACCGTCGGACGTCCGTCGCGCGCAGCGGCGCTCGCCGGCGCCGCCACCGGCCCCAGCTCCGCCTCCGTGCGCGCATAGGCGAGCATCGCGCCGGCGAGCACGTCCTTCGCCTCGGCGTGCGTCGGCACGCCGAAGCCCGGCACGTCGATGCCGATGATCCGGACGCCGTCGATCTCCTTCGGCAGGAGCCGAAGCGGCACGCCCGAGGCGGTCGGCACGCAGAGATTGGTCACGACGATCGCGTCGTACTTCTCCGGGTCGGCCAGCTCGAACACCGCGTCGCGGATGTCCTCGAAGAGCTTGCCGGTGACGAGGCTCTCGCTGTCGAACGGCACGTAGCCGACCGTCCGCCGCGCACCGTAGAAGTGGCTCGTGAAGGTGAGGCCGTAGACGCAGCAGGCCGAGCCCGAGAGCACGGACGCGGTGCGCCGCATCCGGAGCCCGACGCGGAGCGAGCCGAAGGCCGGGCACATCGACTGCGGCTGGTCGTGCGGTCCCTTCGGGTAGTCCGCCGCATAGCGCGCGAGGATCTCCGAGGCGCCGGCCTCTTGCGCGGCGGCGCGCAGCTCCGCGCCCGAATGGCAGCCGAGCCCGTCGACGCCCGCCGGCGCACCGCCGGCGGCCGGCGCGGGCGCCGCCGCCTCGGCCTCGGTGATCGCCACCTCGGCGGCCCCGTCGTAGACCACTTCGGCGCGGTCCCTCTCGATGTCGGTCTCGCGGTCCATGGCGGGCCTCAGGCGTCGTCGTAGATGACTTCGAGGGAGGCGCGCTCGACGAGCGTGCCGCCGCGCATGTCGGCCTCGGTGGCGGGCTCGAGCACGACGCCGGCGCCGGTGTCCTTGCCGTCGAAGAGCGCGAGCAGCCCGTCCTGGCTGAGCGGGGTCGGGCGCTGCGGCGGCGCGAGCGCGACGTTCTCGGCGAGCTCGGCGAAGAGCGGGCCCCACGCGCCGTCCGGCCGGCCGACGATCTCGTAATTGGCCGATTTCCGGCGCAGCTCGTCGTTCGCCGGGATCGCGGCGAGCACCGGGATGCCCGCCGCCTCGGCGAAGGCCTGCGCCTCGCCCGAGCCGTCGTCCTTGTTGATGACGAGGCCCGCGACGCCGACATTGCCGCCGAGCTTGCGGAAATACTCCACCGCCGAGCAGACGTTGTTGGCGACGTAGAGCGACTGGAGGTCGTTGGAGCCGACGACGATCACCTTCTGGCACATGTCGCGCGCGATCGGCAGGCCGAAGC
>CAZWDE010000518.1:0-1670 GCA_964632555.1 uncultured Limibaculum sp. | reverse complement strand
GAGGACTTCCGCGCGCTGCCGGCCGCCGAGTTCCTCGCGAAATACGAGTAGTCAGCCCTCGCCCATCAGCCGTGGCAGCGCGCCCTCCCACGCCGCGCGGAGCTCGTCGAGCGGCACCGACGCGTCGCCGAGGCGCACCCGGTCGCCCCGCATCTCGCCGACCCGCGCGGCCGGCACGCCCGCGACGCGCGCGGCGTCGAGGATCGCGTCCACCGCCGTCTCCTCGGGCGCCGCCACGAGATAGCGCCCCTGCTCCTCGCCGAAGAACCACGCGGCGGCGCTGTGTTCCTCGCGGGCCCCGATCCGCACCCCCTGCCCCGCCGCCAGCGCCATCTCGGCCGCCGC
The DNA here is from genome assembly GCA_964632555.1 of uncultured Limibaculum sp. Lineage (GTDB taxonomy): Bacteria > Pseudomonadota > Alphaproteobacteria > Rhodobacterales > Rhodobacteraceae > Thermohalobaculum. The sequence continues at coordinate 1,325 of CAZWDE010000518.1, read as the reverse complement.
CACGGCAAGCCCGCCATCGGAGAGGTCGTGCGCCGCCGCGATCAGGCCCTTGCGCTTCAGCGCGCGGACGAGCTCGCCCGCGCGGCGCTCGGCGAAGAGATCGACGGGCGGCGCGGCCCCCTCCTCGCGGCCCCAGAGCTCGGCGAGGAGCGCGGACTGCCCGAGATGGCCGATCACCGCGCCGAGAAGCACGAGCGCCGCGTCCTCGGGCGGGGCCATCGGGATCACCTCGTCGAGGCTCCCGAGGAGCCCGACCGCGCCGATCGTCGGCGTCGGCAGGATCGCCCGGCCCTCCGTCTCGTTGTAGAGCGAGACGTTGCCCGAGACGACCGGCATGTCCAGCGCGCGGCAGGCCTCGCCGATGCCGCGGATGCAGCCGACCAGCTGGCCCATGATCTCGGGGCGCTCGGGGTTGCCGAAATTCAGGTTGTCGGTGATCGCGAGCGGCCGCGCGCCGGTGGCGCAGAGGTTGCGGAACGCCTCGGCGACCGCCTGCCGGCCGCCCTCCACCGGGTCGGCCCGGCAATAGCGCGGCGTCACGTCGGCGGTGAGCGCGAGCGCCTTCGCCGTGCCGTGCACCCGCACCACCGCCGCGTCGGAGCCCGGGCGCACCACCGTGTCGGCCATCACCATGTGGTCGTACTGCTCCCACACCCAGCGGCGCGAGGCGAGGTTGGGGCCGCCCATCAGCGCGATGAGCGCCTCGGCCGCGTCGATCTCGGGCACCGGCCCGAGCGGGGGCGGCGCAGGGCTCTCGACCCACGGCCGGTCATAGACCGGCGCCTCGCCCGAAAGCGCGCGCAGCGGCAGGCTCGCCGTCTCGGCCCCCCGGTGGCGCACCACGAAGCGGTCCTCCTCGGTCGTCCGACCGACGATCGCGAAGTCGAGGTCCCACTTCTCGAAGATCTCCCGCGCGCGCGTCTCCGTCTCGGGGCGGAGCACCATCAGCATCCGCTCCTGGCTCTCGGAGAGCATCATCTCGTAGGCGGTCATCCGCGCCTCGCGGGTCGGCACCGCGTCGAGCTCCAGCGTCACGCCGAGCCCGCCCTTGTCGCCCATCTCGACCGCCGAGCAGGTGAGCCCGGCCGCCCCCATGTCCTGGATCGAGATCACCGCGCCCGACGCCATCAGCTCGAGGCAGGCCTCGAGGAGACGCTTCTCGGTGAACGGATCGCCCACCTGCACGGTCGGGCGCTTGGCATCGGCGTCCTCGGCGAACTCGGCCGAGGCCATCGTCGCCCCGCCCACCCCGTCTCGGCCAGTTTTGGCGCCCAGATAGACCACCGGCAGCCGGTTCTCGAGCGCGATCTCCTGGGCCCGCAGCA
>CAZWDE010000517.1:0-1670 GCA_964632555.1 uncultured Limibaculum sp. | reverse complement strand
GATCGTGGTGTTCACCGTGCCGATGCTCGACAAGCTCAAGATCGACGACGTGGTCGGCGCGATCCCGGTCCACCTCTTCGCGGGCATCTGGGGCACCATGGCGGTCTGCCTCACCAACTCCGACGCGACCCTGATGGGCCAGCTGATCTCGATCGTGATCGTGGCCGTGTTCGTCTTCGTGGTGTCGCTGGTGCTCTGGTTCTTCCTCGCGATGACCATCGGCATCCGGGTCTCGGAAGAGGAGGAGATGGAGGGGCTCGACAGCTCCGAGCTCGGCCTCGAGGCCTATCCCGAGTTCGGCAAGGGCTCGCAGTTCGTCTGAGCCCGCAGCCTTCCCCGGAGGCCGCCAATGCGGCGGCGGCCTCCCCACTGGCCCGGCCCGCATCGCGCGGCCGGGTCTTTTTCTTGGGTCCCGCGGCGCCATGTGTCACAGAGAGCGAGCGGAGGCGCCGATGAAAAGCTTTCCCCTGTTCCTGAACCTGGCCGGCGCGCGCGTCGTCATCCTCGGCGGCGCCGAGGCGGCGGCGCAGAAGGCCCGGCTGATCGGTCGCACCGAGGCCGAGATCTGGCTGATGGCGCCGACGCTCGAGCCCGAGCTCGCGGCGCTGGTGCGCCGGGGCCGGGCGCGCCACGTGCCGGCGGTGCTCGATCCCGCCACGCTGCGCGGCGCCCGGCTCGCGCTGGTCTGCACCGGCTGCGCCGGGGCCGATGCCGCGGCGGCGGCGGTGGCGCGCGATCTCGGCGTGCTGGTCAACGTGGTCGACCGGCCGGCGCTCTGCGACGTCACGATGCCCGCGATCGTCGACCGCGATCCGCTGGTCGTCGCCATCGGCACGGAGGGGGCGGCGCCGGTGCTGGCGCGGCAGGTGAAGACCCGGCTCGAGGCCCTGCTCGAGCCGCGCCTCGGCGCCTTCGTCGCGCTCGCCGCGCGGCTCCGCGACCGGGTGGCGATGCGGGTCGACCGCGACCGCCGCCGCGCGTTCTGGGAGTGGGCGTTCGACGGGCCGCGCCGGCTCTTCACCGGCGGCGAGGAGGCGGCGGCGCTCGCGCGGATCGAGGCGGCGCTCGACACCGGCGGCGCGCCCGAGGGCGGCGCGGGACGCGTCGCGCTGCTCGACCCCGGCCCCGCCGAGCCCGACCTGATGAGCCTGCGCGCCGTGCAGCGGCTGCAATCCGCCGATCTCGTGATCCACGCGGCCGCGGCGGCGCCGATCCTCGAGCTCGCCCGGCGCGACGCGGAGCGCCACGCGCTCGGCCCGGGCGAGGGCGCGGCCGAGGCGGCGGCGATGGCGGCCCGGACGGCGGGCGCGGGCGGCACGGTGGTCGTTCTCCACCCCGACACCGCCGCGCTCGCCGAGGCGCTCGCCGCGCGCGGGCTCGCCGCCGAGGAGGTGCCGGGGCCGAAGGCCCCCTCGGCCCCGCGGGCGCTGCCGCTCGCGCTGCGCCGATGAGAGCGCGGAGGCGCTCGAAGAGGCGCCCTCAGCCCTCCCGCGGCCCGAAGATCGCCGACCCCACCCGCACCGAGGTGGCACCGAGCGCGATCGCCCGCTCGTAGTCCCCGCTCATCCCCATCGAGAGCCCGCGGAGCCCGGTCCGCTCGGCGATCCGGGCGAGCAGCGCGAAATGCAGCGCCGGCTCCTCGTCCACCGGCGGGATGCACATCAGCCCCG
>CAZWDE010000516.1:0-1686 GCA_964632555.1 uncultured Limibaculum sp. | reverse complement strand
GGGCTCCCCCGGCGAGGGCGCGGCGGCGTCGGAGGCGGCGCGGCGCGCCCGCCCGCCCGCGGCCCCGCGCCCGCCTCAGAGGAGGGCGAGGGCGGCGAGGTGGCCGGCGATGCCGGCGAGGATCGACACGAGGACGTTGCGGGTGGCCAGCCCCCCGGCGAGGGCGGCCGAGGCCGCCGCGAGCTCGGCCGGGTCGACCGCGAGCGCGCCGCCCGGCCCGGTCAGCACCATCGGCGCGATCAGCGCGGGCAGCACCGCCGCCGGCACGAAGGCGAGGGCGCGGCGAAGCGGCGCGGGCACCTCGCGTCCGCCGAGGAGGCCGAGGAACGAGAAGCGGATCGCGTAGGTGCCGAGGCCGAGCCCCGCGATCACCGTCCAGATCGCCGCGTCGCTCACGGCTCGCCCCGGCCGACGAGGGCGAGGCCCGCGGCGATCCCCGCGGCCGCGCCGACGAGGAGGCCGAGCGCGAAGGGGAGCCCCGCGAGCCCGACCGACACCGCGGCCGCGACGCCGGCGACCGCGAAGGCCGTGCGCCCCCGCAGCATGGGCGCCATGATGGCGATGAAGGCGACCGGCACGACGAAGCCGAGATCGACGCCCGCGGGCAGCGCGCGGCCGAGGGTCGCGCCGACGAGGCTCATGGCGATCCAGACCGAAGAGGTCAGCGCGCCGACGCCGAAATAGAAGCCGAGGCGGTCGGCCAGCGGCTCGCCCGGGCGGCGGTGGTAGCGCGCGAGCGACAGCGCGTAGGCCTGGTCGTGCAGGGTGAGGGCCGCGAGCGCGCGGATCGCCAGCGGCGCCCGGCCGAGATGCAGGGCGAGCGAGGCGGAGTACATCGCCATGCGGAGATTGACCACGAGGCCGGCGAGCACCGCGACGAGCGCCGGCGCGCCGTCCGCGAGCAGCTGGAGCGCGGCGAGCTGGCTCGCGCCCGCGATCACGAGGGCCGTCATCGCCATGGTCTGCACGAGGTCGAGCCCGCTCTCGCGCGCCACCACCCCGAAGATGAGGCCGAAGGGCGCGACCGCGATCAGCACCGGCAGCGTGGCGACGAGCCCGGCGCGCAGGCCGCGCCGCCCGATCGCGGGCCCCGCCGCGGGGCCGTCCTCAGCTCGCGTCCCGTCCGCCATGCCGGCGGTCTAGCGCGGCCGCGCCGGCCGCGCCAATCGGCTTTCATGATCGCCCGGCCGCGGCTGCGTGATGGGCGTGTCGCCGGCGTGCGGTCTCGACGGTTGACCGGCCCTCGCGGCCCGCCCTATGCCGAGGACATGCGCGAGTTCCTGATCGCCCCCGATCCCGCCGATCCGCGGCTCACGCGCGCGGTCACGGGCCTCGACCAGACCGGCGCGCCGGCGGAGATCCGCGTCGTCGAGGAGCGCGCGCTGACGCTCTACCTGAACGCGCAGGAGATCGTCACGGCGATGACGATCGGCGACCATCCGGAGCTGCTCGCGCTCGGCTACCTGCTCAACCAGGGGATGCTGAGGGCCGACGACCGCGTGACGGCGGTCGAGCACGACGCGGAGCTCGCGGTGGTGGTGGTGCGCACCGAGCGCGCGACCGACTACGAGGCGAAGATGCAGCGCAAGACGCGGACGAGCGGCTGCGCGGTCGGCACCGTCTTCGGCGACGTGATGGAGAGCCTCGAGGGGCTCTCGCTGCCACCGGCCGCGCTGCGCACCTCCT
>CAZWDE010000515.1:0-1697 GCA_964632555.1 uncultured Limibaculum sp. | reverse complement strand
CCTCGCCGCCCGCTTCGGTGGGTCTCGGCACCGGCGGGCTCTACTGAGCCCGGCCGCGCCCGGCGCGCCATGACGGCGGAGGCGGTGATCGCCGCGGGCCTGCCGGAGCGGCTGGTGCCGGAGGCGGCGCGGCTCTACTGGGACGCGTTCCGCGGCAAGCTCGGCCGGGCGCTCGGGCCCGAGGCCCGGGCGATCGCCTATCTCGAGCGGGTCATCGATCCGGCGCGCGCCATCGTCGCGCTCGGGCCCGGGGAACGGCTGCTCGGCCTCGTCGGGACCAAGACCGCGGCGGGCGCCTTCGTCGGCGGCGGGTGGTCGGATCTCCGCGCGGTCTATGGCGCCCTCGGGGCCGCGTGGCGCTCGGCGCTCCTCGCGCTTCTCGCGCGCCCGGTCGAGCCCGGCCGGCTGCTCCTCGACGGCATCGCGGTCGTCGAGGGCGCGCGCGGGCAGGGGATCGGCGGCGCGCTCCTCGCGGCGGCGATCGCCGAGGCGGCGCGGCTCGGCCTTCGCGAGGTGCGCCTCGACGTGATCGACGAGAACCCGCGCGCGATGGCGCTCTACGCGCGCCTCGGCTTCCGCCCGGCGGGCCGGACGCGCACCGGACCGCTCGCCCCCCTGCTCGGCTTCCGCGCGGCGACGACGATGATCCGCGCGGTCTGAGACGGGGCCGGCGGGGGCCCCCGCTTTACCGGCGCGGCCCGCATCGCTATCTAGCCCGTTCGAGCCAAGCCCCGGGAGGACTGCGATGAAGGCCGAGACCCAAAGCCTCGTCAGCGAGATCGAGAAGTCGCTCGCGCTCCTGCGCCAGCGGATCGGCTGGGAGACGGCGGTGCACCGGCTCGAGGAGATGAACGCGCGCGCCGAGGACCCGACGCTCTGGAACGACCCGGCCAACGCGCAGAAGGTGATGCGCGAGCGCCAGCGCCTCGCGGACAGCGTCGAGGGCTACCGGAGCCTCGAGCGCGCCCTCGAGGACAACCGCGAGCTGATCGAGCTCGGCGAGGCCGAGGGCGACGGCGACGTGGTGGCCGAGGCCGAGGCCAATCTGCGGGCGCTGCGCGAGCAGGCCGCCGCCAAGGAGCTCGAGGCGCTGCTCTCGGGCGAGATGGACGGCAACGACGCGTTCCTCGAGATCAATGCGGGGCAGGGCGGCACCGATGCCTGCGACTTCGCCGAGATGCTGGCGCGGATGTATGTGCGCTGGGCCGAGGCGCACGGCTACAAGGTCGAGCTGCAGGCCGAGAGCGCCGGCGACGAGGCCGGCCTCAAGTCGGTCACCTACCAGGTCAAGGGCGACAACGCCTATGGCTGGCTCAAGACCGAGTCGGGCGTGCACCGGCTGGTGCGCATCTCGCCCTTCGGCAACGGCACGCGCGAGACCTCCTTCGCCAGCGTCTGGGTCTATCCGGTGGTCGACGACACGATCGAGATCGACATCCCCGAGAAGGACATCCGGATCGACACCTTCCGCTCCTCCGGCGCCGGCGGGCAGCACGTCAACACCACCGACTCGGCGGTGCGGTTGACTCACCTGCCGTCCGGGATCGTCGTCACCTCCTCCGAGAAGTCCCAGCACCAGAACCGGGCGATCGCCATGCAGGCGCTGCGCTCGCGCCTCTACGAGATCGAGATGAAAAAGCGCACCCAGTCGATCCAGGACGCGCACGACGCCAAGGGCGAGATCGGCTGGGGCAACC
>CAZWDE010000514.1:0-1716 GCA_964632555.1 uncultured Limibaculum sp. | reverse complement strand
AGCGCCAGCATGTTGCAGCCGAAGGTCGTCTGCAGCGGCGTGAAGCGGTGGAGCTGGTTGAGAACCACGTCGGGCGTCGCGTCGCGCTTCAGCTCGATCACCACGCGCACGCCGAAGCGGTCGGACTCGTCCTGCACATGCGCGATCCCCTCGACGCGCTTTTCGCGCACGAGCTCGGCGATCTTCTCGATCATCGCGCGCTAGTTCACCTGATAGGGGATCTCGCGCACGATGATGGCGAAGCGGTCCTTGCGGATCTCCTCGACCTCGGTGCGGGCGCGGATGATCACCGAGCCGCGCCCGGTGGCGTAGGCCTTCCGCGCGCCCGCGTTGCCGAGGATGATCGCGCCCGTCGGGAAATCCGGGCCCGGCACGATCTCCATCAGCTCCGAGAGCGTCATGTCGGGCCGCTCGATCAGCGCGAGGGTGGCGGCGACGATCTCGCCGAGATTGTGCGGCGGGAGGTTGGTCGCCTTGCCGACCGCGATGCCCTGTCCGCCGTTGACCAGCAGGTTGGGGAAGGCCGCGGGCAGCACCACGGGCTCCTCGCGGTCGTTGGCGTAGTTGGCGACGAAGTCGACCGTCTCCTTGTCGAGATCCTCGGTGATCGTCTCGGCGAGGCGCGCCATCCGCGCCTCGGTGTAGCGCATCGCCGCCGGGGGGTCGGCGTCGATCGAGCCGAAATTGCCCTGCCCGTCGATCAGCACGGACGACATCGAGAAGGTCTGCGCCATCCGCACCAGCGCGTCGTAGATCGCGCTGTCGCCGTGCGGGTGGTAGCGGCCCATCACGTCGCCGATGATCGCGGCGCATTTCTTGTAGGCCTTGTCCGAGGTGAAGCCGTTCTCGTGCATCGTGTAGAGGATGCGCCGGTGCACCGGCTTGAGCCCGTCGCGCAGGTCGGGGATCGCGCGGCTCACGATCACGCTCATCGCGTAGTCGAGATAGCTGCGGCGCATCTCCTCCTCGACCGCGATCGAGGGGCCGTCGTAGCCGGGGCGGGCCGGGCCGCCGCCCGCCGCCGGGGGATCGTCGCTGGGGGTGTCGTCGCTCACGCTCGGTCCGCTGTCCTGATGGGCTGGCTTGACGCCGGTATAGCCGGGCGGGGAAGGGGGGTGCAATCCGCGCCCCGGCGAGGGCGGGCTTGCCATCGTCTCGCCGCCGCGCTCGGATAGCCCGCGCGTGCGGGATCGGGGCGGGGCAGGCGATGGCGCGGGAGCATGCGGCCGAGGGGCGGCGGATCGAGGGGGCGGCGACGGAGGCGGCCTGCGCCCTCGCGGCCGCGCTCGCCTTCGGCCTGACGCTCTGGCGCCACCGCCACGCGATTGTCGACGACGCGTTCATCTCGGCGCGCTACGCCCGCAACCTCGTCGAGCATGGCGAGCTCGTCTGGAACCTCGGCGAGCGCGTCGAGGGCTACACCAACTTCCTGCACGTGCTGATGACCGCCGGGCTGATGGCGCTCGGGCTCGAGGCGGTGCCGGCGCAGCGGCTCATCAACGCGGCCTCGGTGGCGGTGTTGCTCGTCGCGGCGGTCGCCGCGCTCCGGCTCGCCGCGCCGGGGCCGGCCAACGCGCCGACGCGGGGCGGGGCGCTGCTCGCGCTGGCCGCGACCCCGGCGCTCGCGATCTGGCTCCAGGCGGGGCTCGAGGCCGTGACGGTCGCGGCGCTCTCGGCGCTCGGCCTGCTCGCCGCGCTCGCCGCCGGCCGGGGCGG
>CAZWDE010000513.1:0-1719 GCA_964632555.1 uncultured Limibaculum sp. | reverse complement strand
CCGCCATCGCGCCGGCCGACGACCACGAGATCGTGTTGCCCTGCGCTTCTGAGATGGTGTTGATCGTGTTGTTGAAGCTCGAATTCACGTGGGCGACGCCCGAGGTGATGTTCTTCGAGACCTTCTTGCGGGTGACGGTGCGCTTGTCTCGCGCCATGACGGATCGAGCCTCTTACTTCTTCTTGCCGGCGATCGGCTTCGCGGGGCCCTTGCGGGTGCGCGCGTTGGTGTGCGTGCGCTGGCCGCGCACCGGCAGGCCGCGGCGGTGGCGGAGCCCGCGATAGCAGCCGAGATCCATCAGTCGCTTGATGTCCACGGCGCGCTCGCGGCGCAGGTCGCCCTCGACGGTCAGGTTGGCGTCGACATATTCGCGGATCGCCAGCACCTCGGCGTCGGAGAGCTCGTTGACCCGCCGCTCGGTCGCGATGTTGAGATCCTCGCAAATCTTCTGCGCCGTGGTATGCCCGATGCCGTGCACATAGGTGAGGGCGATCGGCACACGCTTGGCCGTCGGAATGTTAACGCCTGCGATGCGCGCCACGTCTGTCTCCGTCCTGATCCCGTCGGCGGGGCGGCCGTCGCCCCGAGCTTCAAAAAGACCGAGCCGTGTCGGCGGGGCACCGACACGTCAGCGGTCTTCGCGAAGCGCGCACTATACCGAGAGGCCCTTCCCGCGCAAGCCCCCGACGTCACAATCCGGGTGCGCGGCGGATCAGTGCAGGACGTCGCGGATCGCCTCGAACACCTCGCCGATCTCGGCCATCCCGTCCACCCGCTCGAGCTTGCCCGCCCGGTCGTAGTACTGGATCAGCGGCGCGGTCTCGGCGTGGTAGGCCTCGAGCCGCGCGCGCACCGTCTCGGCATTGTCGTCCGGGCGGCGCTTGAACTCGGTCGAGCCGCATTTGTCGCACACGCCCGCGACCCGCGGCCGCTTGTGCCGATCGTGGTAGCCCTCGCCGCAGTTGGCGCAGGTGTAGCGGCCCGCGACGCGGTCGACGAGCAGCTCGTCGTCCACCTCCATCGAGATCACCGCGTGCAGCGTCATCCCCTTCTGGCCGAGCAGCGTGTCGAGCGCCTCCGCCTGGTGGGTGGTCCGCGGGAATCCGTCGAAGATCACGCCGTTCGACACGTCGGGCTTGTCGAGCCGCTCGGAGACGACGCCGATCACGATGTCGTCAGAGACCAGCTGCCCCGCCTCCATCACCGCCTTGGCGCGCCGGCCCACCTCGGTGCCCGCGGCGACGGCGGCGCGCAGCATGTCGCCGGTGGAGAGCTGCACCATCCCCTCGTGCTCGCAGAGCAGGCGCGCCTGGGTGCCCTTGCCGGCCCCCGGCGGCCCGAGCAGAATGATGTTCATCGCTGTCCCCCCTGATGCACGTCTTTTTTTGAAGCGTTTTCCGGAACCGGGTTTCGCCTGTCAGGCGCCGCTGCGTCCAGTCCGTTTCTTGCCCCGGATCCGCGATTTTTCGATCAATCCGGCATATTGATGCGCCATCAGGTGGGACTGGATCTGGGTCATGGTGTCCATCGTCACCGAGACCACGATCAGAAGCGAGGTGCCGCCGAAATAGAAGGGCACGCCGACATTGGCGATGAGCAGCTCGGGCAGCAGGCAGACGATGACGAGATAGATCGCGCCGACGACCGACAGCCGGGTGAGCACGTAGTCGAGATACTCCGCCGTGCGCTTGCCGGGCCGGATGCCGGGCACGAAGCCGC
>CAZWDE010000512.1:0-1739 GCA_964632555.1 uncultured Limibaculum sp. | reverse complement strand
CTCGATCCGTTCGGCTTCAACGCGCCCCTCATGGATTCCACGCTCTACTACGGCGACCGGGACGGCGACGTGATGTGGAGGATCCAGAACAAGCTCACCGACGAGCGCGACATGGCGGCCGGATGCCGGCGCGACCTGCCGCCCGAGGAACGCCGCGCGCGGCTCGAGGTGACGCTGAAAGGAGAGGAGCTCAGGCGGGCCGGACTCGTCACGGTCGACGATCTCGTCGGCTTCCGGTTCCAGGGTCTTCGCGACCGCTACTTCGAGTGCTGGCTGCCGACGGTGGGCGGCCGGTACTGGGACTACATCCCGGATCGGGCGTTCTTCGTGACGGCGGGCGTCTTCGGGCTGGAGTTGCGCCAGTTGGCCAAGGCGCGGGCGCGGCGCGAACGGGTCGTGAAGAGAGCTCAGGAGAATGGAACCCGGCCGCCGCCGGAGAAGCGACTGCGGGGCGAGAACGGCTTCAGGCTCGCCTTCAAGGCGCTCAACGACCGGCACAGCAAGGCGCTGAAGCAGCTCTCGGAGAGCTGGCTGAAGGGATGAGCCGGAGAGCGCCGGTCAGGGGAGTGTCGGACAGGCTCGGCGCGATCCTAGATTCTTCACGCCCCTCTGTGGTGCCTGAGGGGGGCGGTACAAGCGAGTCAGTAGACGCTGATCTCCGGCCGCGCGGAGAGGTCGCCGGAATCTCTCTCCTGATGGCCTCGGGGATGCCATCGCGGGTGGCGATTTCCATCAGCGCGGGCTGATCGCCCGCCGTCGGGATCTCGCTCGACCGGCGTGCGCCAGGAGGGCCGGAAAAGCTGCCATCCGGCTGCCTCCGCGACCGGCCGGCCCCGAGAGCGGCGGCAGCCGTCTCGAGTGGTCGCCCTGGCCGGCGCCCTGCGGGCGTGGCGGTGGCCGGCGTCGCCAGAGGCGCACAGAGGCGCGCGCAGGCTGGCGTGGTGGCGGGATCGCTGTGGCCATGCTGCCCGCTCGCCTTGCCAGCCTCGGAGCGGCTCAGCGCGCCTGCCGCGATCTCCGCGATGACCGCAGCCTCCCGGCGCGATCGAGCGCCCGCTTCACGCTCGTGCCATGCCAATGGCCGCCGCGCGGCGTCGGCACGCCGGCCGCCGAGAGAGCGCGCGCGATGGCGGCATGGCTCGATCGGTCGGGCTCCGGAAGCCCGGCGCGGACCCGGTCGATCTCTTCGGCGAGGCGCAGGGCGTCCCGGTCGGCGCGGCGCGCGTTCATCGCGGCGCCCGCCCGGACCGCCTGCTTCGTCGGCCCATCCTGATCGCCGCTTCGATCGAGCCCCCGCCTGATGCTCAGCGAACGCTTCTGCGAGGCGACGACGCGCTCTCGGAGGAGGAGGTGGACGGTTTCCATCGACAACGCCTGGAGATCGGCCCCGTGGACCGCGCTGTGGATCGGCAGGTCGAGGTCGCGAAGCCAGCGGATGACGGGGACGGCGTCCTCGCGGCGTGTCGGGTCGACCAGCCGGAACGCATCGTCGAGAAGAAGGGCGCGTCCGGCCTGCCTCGCCTCGGCGATGGCGGATCCGAGCGTCCGGTCGGTCGTCGGCCGGAAGCGTCGCGTCCGCGGGCAGACGACGGCGCGCGGTCGCGTCAGGACCAGGGCCCTGTTCATGGCATAGTGCCGGACTGCTCGGATCTGCTCGAGATACGCGGAGCTCGAGAGCAGCTCCGCCGGCGTCGCGGACGCCTTCCGCGGTCGAAGGATCACGATCGGCACGTGGGTGG
>CAZWDE010000511.1:0-1748 GCA_964632555.1 uncultured Limibaculum sp. | reverse complement strand
GGCCCGCGCGCGCCGCGCCGGCTCAGCGCGCCGCGTCGAGGAGGCGGCGCGCCCAGCGCCCGGCGAGGAGCGCGAACGGCAGGCCGGCAAGCGCCCCGGCGGCGAGCGCGGCCACGGGCGAGAGGGTCGGAAGCCCGAGCGCCGGCCCGAGAAGCCCGACCAGAAAGAGGTTGATCGCCGCCGCCGGCGCCACGACGGGATAGAGCAGCGCGCCGAGCGCCGGCACCGACCACCGCGCGCCCGCGTCAGTGGCTGGTGCCGTCCTCGAAGGTGATCTTGTTCCAGACATTGTACTTTCCGCTCGGCCTGTTCATCGGGACCCGCGTCACCTCCTCGAGCGTGGCCGCGTCGTAGACGATCACCGCGCCGTCCTCCTCCCAGAGGCTGACGAGGGCGTGGCGGCCGTGGCGGTCGAACTCGACATGGGCCGCCGTCCGGCCGGGCTCCGGGCGGAGCGTCGCGACGATCTCAAGGGTCGCCTTGTCGATCACGTGGACCGCGTCGCGATGCGGCCCGAAGAAGACGCCGGCCCAGAGATGGGGGCTCGCCGCGTGGCTCCGGAGAAAGAAGCCCGGGCCGAGCGTCTCGATCGTCTCGATCACCTCCCAGTCCGCCGTGTCGATCACCGAGATGCGGCCCTCGCGGAGATGCGGCGTCGCGAGGAGGCGCCGCCCGTCGCGCTCCCACGAGATGCCGGAGCCGAGATGCGGCATGCCCGGCAGCGGCAGCTCGGCGATCTCGCGCCCGACATGGAGGTTCACGACCCGCGCCCGCGCGCCGTCGCGCGTGGTGCCGATCAGGTTGGCGTAGTCCGGCGTGAAGAAGAAATCGTCGATCGGCTCGGAGAGCAGGATGCGCCGGCGCGCGAAGAGCCCCCGCTGCGCGCCGAGGGCCTCGGTCATGCCGGTCTCGTGGCTGTGCACGAAGCCCTCGTGGAAGGGGCCGGCCTCGGGGTCGGTCGCGATCTCCCAGACCTCGGCCGCGTCCTTGAGCGCGAGGACGAAGCTCTCGCGGGGGCGCGCCTGGTAGACCGCCGAGACGCGCGAGGGCGTGCCGTCGCGCGCCGCCACGTCGAGGATGCGCACCGGCGAGAGATCGTCCGCCGAGAGGATCGTCAGCGTCCGCGGCAGGGTGTTGGCGACCGCGAGCCAGCGTCCGTCATGCGAGATCGCGATGTTGCGGCTGTTGATCCCGGCGCGGACGCGCGCGACCTCCTCGAGGGCCCAGAGGTCGATCTTCTGCACCCAGCCGTCGCGCGACATGACGAAGGCGAAGCGCCCGTCGGGCGAGAATTTCGGCCCGCCATGGACGGCGAAGGGCGTGGGCAGCCGGGCGAGACGCGCGAACCGGTCGCCGTCGAGGACGCTCAGATGGTGGTCGCCCTTCTCGACGACGAGGAAGAGATTGAGCGGGTCGGCGCCGAAGACCGGCGACGGCGGCGGCGCGTAGGCGGGGTTCGGCGCGCGGCTCGCGGCGATCTCGGCCGCGCGCCAGCGCGGCACCTCGGCGAGCGGGGTCGCGATATGGGCCGCGAGGGCGGCGATCTCGTCCGCCGAGAGCGCGCCCGCGAAGCCCGGCATCTGCGTCGCGGCGCGGCCCTCGGCGATCACCCGGGCGAGGTCGGGCCCGCCCATGCGCCCGAGCGTCTCGGGGATGAGCGCGGGCCCCGTTCCCCCGAGCCGCGCCGGTCCGTGGCAGGCGGCGCAGTGCTCGGCGTAGAGCGCGCCCGCCGCCGGCCCGGCGGCCGC
>CAZWDE010000510.1:0-1754 GCA_964632555.1 uncultured Limibaculum sp. | reverse complement strand
GGCGGCTCGGGCGCGGCCTCGGCCCGCGCCCGCGCGGCCACCCGGTCGCCCGCTCCAAGCTGGTCGAGCCGCCGCCGGGCGAGCCCCGCGAAGACCCCGTCCGGAAAGCGCGCGAGATAGTCCTCGAAGTCGCGCGGGTCCGCGCTCTCGGCGATCGCGGTCCAGAAGGCGACCTCGGCCGCCGTGCCGGGCCCGCCCGGGGAGCGCGCGGCCGCCGCCGGCGCCGGCGTCGTCCCGGGCGCGGCGCGGGCGAGGCCCCGCTCGGCGGCCCGCGCCGGCGGCACGAAGTAGAAGTCCGCCTCCGAGAGCGAGCCGTAGAGCGCCGGCTCCTGCCGCCCGCCCGTGGTCGCGAGCACCTCGTCGCGCACCCGCCGGAACAGCTTGCCGATCTCCAGCCCCGGCTCGGCGAGGGCCGCCGACAGCGCCGCCGCATAGGGCGAGTTGCGCCCGTCGCCGTCCTCCGCGATCGTGCCCTCGCGCGCGGCGAAGGCCACCAGCGCGTTCCGGCCCGCGGGCGTCACCCGGGCGAGGCCCCGCGAGAGCGCCCGCCCCGGCCCGGCCATCTCCGCGAGGAAGGGGTTGTTGCGGCAGGCGTCGACGATCACGAGGCTCAGCCGGCGCGCGGGCTCGGCGGCGCGGCGCGCCAGATCGAGCGGCACGGCGTGGAAGGCCACGTCGAGCGGGTCGTCCAGCCGCGCATCGACCGGCAGCAGATAGTTCTGCCGCTCGATCTCGAGCCCGTGGCCCGCGAAGTAGACCACGGCGACGTCGGCGCGGGCCGCCCGGTCGCCGAACGCCGCGAGGGCGCGGCGCATCCGCTCGAAGTCCGCGTCCCCGAGCCGCTCGACCGCGAAGCCCGTCGCCGCGAGCGCGGCGGCGATGTCGGCGGCGTCGTTCGCCGGATTGGCGAGGTCGGGCGCGGCGGCGTAGCGGGCATTGCCGATCACCAGCGCCACCCGCGTCTCGGCCCGCGCGAGGCCGGCGGCCGTCAGGGCGGTCAGACAGATCGCGAGCGCAAGCGCGAGGCGGCGCATCCGGGAACCCTCCGCGGGTCGATCAGGCACGCGCGCGAGGGTATGCGATGGGGGCCGGCCGAACAACGCCCGGAGGCGCCGCGGGCGTTGCGGCGGCGCGCCGATGGCCGTAGCGTGCGGCGCAGTCCTCGCCCGGGAGCCCGCGCCATGCCATCGAGCCTCGCCCTTCGCCTCGCCGCCCTGCTCGCGGCCGGTCTCGCCGCCGGATGCGATCGCCCGTTCTCCGGGGTCTCCGAGCAGACGCGCGCGGTCCTCACGGTCGACGGCCGGGAGGTCGAGGTGCGCTCGCGCTTCGATCCCTTCCAGCGCGCCTACTACACCGACGTGCTGCCGCTCCTCGGGCCGATGGAGGCGGTGAGCGAGGACGAGGCCGTGCGCATCGTCACCGAGACCTGGGGGCCGCGGCTCTGCGACGGCGCGCCGATGCGCGTGGGCAAGCCGTGGGGCATCGTCACGACGCCCGCCGCGCTGACGCCCTACGAGACGCGCGGCGGCTGGCAGGTGGTCGCCGCCTGCACCTGAGGCGGCCGCCGCCTCGGCTTGTCACCGGCCCGTGCGCGCACTATCACGGCGCAAATCCGCGCAAGGAGGACGCCATGGCCGGCCATTCCAAATGGGCGAACATCCAGCACCGCAAGGGGCGCCAGGACGCGGCGCGCTCCAAGCTCTTCTCGAAGCTCGCCAAGGAGATCACCGTCGCCGCCAAGATGGGCGATCCGG
>CAZWDE010000509.1:0-1767 GCA_964632555.1 uncultured Limibaculum sp. | reverse complement strand
AGCGTGATCGGCCTCGTCCTCGCCGCCGCGGTCTTCGCCCTCCTCTTCCGGTTCCTGCGCGCGCGGCTCGGCCGCTGACCCGCCCACCGGCGGACCGGCCGCAGGAAACGGTTCACCTCGGCCCGGAGCGGTGCTAGACACGATGAGGAAACAAAACACGATCGGGGGCGGGCAGTCCATGATCCTCACCGGAACGACCGCGCGCCGCCTCGCGACGGCCGCCGCCCTCGCGGCCCTCCCGCTCGCGGC
The DNA here is from genome assembly GCA_964632555.1 of uncultured Limibaculum sp. Classification (GTDB taxonomy): domain Bacteria; phylum Pseudomonadota; class Alphaproteobacteria; order Rhodobacterales; family Rhodobacteraceae; genus Thermohalobaculum. The sequence continues at coordinate 1,518 of CAZWDE010000509.1, read as the reverse complement.
GTCGGCGGCGACCTACGGGCTCACGCCCTTCACGATCGTGGTCGCCGGCACGGACGAGGACGGCGACAGCGTCGTCGACAACGGGCTCGACGGCACCTACGACGTCGCCGGTCGCATCGTGACGGACGGCAGCCTCGGCCTCCTCGACCCGATGACGGCGATCCTGAGCGCCGAGGCCGTCGCGACCCGCCGGAGCGACGGCTCGGTGGTGTCGCTCCTCGTCCTGCCGCGGGAAGGCGACGCGGCGCTGCTCGAGGGCGGCGCGACGCTCGGCGCGTCGCTGCTGGAGCTCGAACTCGCGCTCGGCGCCGGGCCCGGCGGCCTCGCCTTCGAGACCGAGGACGGCCGCTTCGGCTATGGCGGCGTGACCGGCGATCTCGACGGCGACGGAACCGACGAGACCTCGATCGAGGCGTTCATCAGCCTGCCCTCGCTGCTCTTCGACGGCCGCGCGATCCTCGTGCCCGGCGCGACCGCCGGCGTGATCGCCACGGCGCCCGTGCCCGGCGCGCTCGGCCTCGCGCTGACCGGGCTCGCCGCGCTCTGGATCGCCGCCCGCCGCCGCGGCTGAGGGCCGGCGCTCCGCGACCCGGCGGGGGCTGGACCCGGCGGACCGCCGGTGCGATGGTGCAACCGGTTCGGCGACGGGGGACGTGATGGACGCTGGCACCGCCTTCTCGATGATCGCGCTGCTCGGCCTCGGCGCCGCGGCCTATGCCTATTTCGCGCGGGTCGAGCACCACGCCCGCGAGCGCGAGGCGCGGACGCTCTATTACCGGCGCGTGTTCACCGACCTCAAGAACGCCGAACGGCATTTCCTGAGGCACCGCGACCGGCTCGCCGAGCTCCTCGGGATGGACGGGATCGCCGCGCGCCAGGCGCTCGAGGACGCGAAGTTCGCCGCCCGCGGGCTGATCAGCTACGACCCGTCGGACTTCCACCGGATCACCGAGGAGGAGGCCCAGCGCATGCTCGCGCTGACCACCGAGCTCAAGGCCGCCGACAGCACGATCGAGGCCTGCCAGGAGGCGGCGATGGCCGGATCGAACCAGCTGCCGGCGCTGCACGAGGACCTGATGCGGCGCGTCGACCGCATCACGACCGAGGCGGGCGAGCTCAACGCCCGGTTCCGCCCGAAGACGACCGATTATTTCTGGAGCGAGTGACGGAGCCGCCGGCGGCGGCGGCATTCCTCGAGACAGCGCATCGCGTTGATCGGCAGCAGCCGTGCGTGCCGCATCCAGATCGGCAGCAGGCCGAGCATCAGGCCGTAGCTCAGCAAGGCGATGTTCGAGGCGATCGCCGCAACCCGCAGCCATATCATCGAGGTCATCGAGAAGGTGAGGATCACGAGGACCCCGGCGGCCAGGCCAATCAGGTCCGCGAGCATCGTCGGCTCTCCATGCGCCCCAGCCGGTCACCCCCAGTCCGCATGGTCGCACATCGGCGACCGGACTTCCGAAACGGCAGTCACACGGCCGCGCCACGCAGGGGTTTCGTCGCCCGGCCGGCGCTGCT
>CAZWDE010000508.1:0-1769 GCA_964632555.1 uncultured Limibaculum sp. | reverse complement strand
GGCCCTGGATGCCGATCTCCTGCAGCGCCTCCTTCACCTCGTCGAGCTTGAACGGCTTGATGATGGCTTCGACCTTCTTCACCTCTGCGCCTCCTCGTGCGGTCGTTGCTGTCTGGCGTCCGGTCCGTCGGGGCAGGCCCGGCGTCCCGGCCGACCGCAGTCGGCGGCGGTCGCGACGCAGGATGCAGGAGGCGTGCCAAGGCGGGCCGGGGCGGGGACATCCGCGATTTCACCGTCGAGCGCGCAGCATGGCGCGGGCCGGGGGCGTCTGTCAGCCTAGAAAATCGGCAGGCTGCCGAATTTTCGCGCGCGCTTGACCCGGCGGGCCGGACCGGCTTCGGTGGCCTCCGGCCGCTCCTCGGCGCTGGCGCGCCTCCTCGCGATCCGGGGCGTCGCGCGGGCCGGCCGGAGCGCGGCCCTCCGGGCCGCGAGGCTCCTGGGCCGGAGGGGACGGCGGGGAACCGGCCGGAGGGAGGATGACCGAGCTTCTCACGGCGGCGCAGATGGCCGCGATCGAGCGGGCGGCGATCGAGGCCGGCGAGGTGACGGGCCTCGAGCTGATGGAGCGCGCCGGGCGCGGGGTCGTCGAAGCGATCCTCGACTGGCGCCCGGAGCTCGCGGCGAACCCCTACCGCGCGGCGGTCCTCTGCGGGCCGGGCAACAACGGGGGCGACGGGTTCGTCGTCGCGCGGCTCCTCCACGCGCGCGGCTGGGCGGTCGATGTCTTCCTCTACGGCCGCGCGCCCCGGGAGATCGACCGCCTCCCCCCCGACGCCGCCGCCAACGCCCGCCGCTGGGCCGCCCTCGGCGAGATCCGCCCGCTCGACGGTGAGTGCCCGCTGGTGTCGGAGCGCCATCCGAGCACGGACAAGCTCGCCTGGACGACCTACGACCTGGCGGTCGACGCGCTCTTCGGCGCGGGCCTGTCCCGGCCGCTCGAGGGCGCCCCGGCCGAGATCGCGCGGAGCACCGAGGTCGGCGACACTCTCGACCTGCCCGTCGTCGCGGTCGACGGCCCGTCCGGCCTCTGCCTCGACAGCGGTCGGGCGCTCGGCGGGACAGCGTTCGTCTGCGATCTCACGGTGAGCTTCCACCGCCTGAAGCTCGGCCATCGCTTCGGCGAGGGCCCGGATCATTGCGGGCGCGTCGCGCTCGTCGATATCGGCCTCCTGCGTCGACGAACCGAGGGGGCGGTCGCGGATCTCGCCGCGGGCTCGCGGCGTCTCGGTGCCGACGCGTGGGGCGCCACCTGCCACCTCGCCAAGGCGCGGCCGTTCGCGGCGACCCACAAATACACCCACGGCCACGCGCTGGTGCTGGCGGGGGGCGTGGGACGCGGAGGCGCGGCGCGGCTGGCGGCGCGGGGGGCGCTCCGGGTCGGCGCCGGGCTCGTGACGGTGGGCTGCCCGCCCGCGGCGCTGATCGAGAACGCGGCCCGGCTCGACGCGGTCATGCTCCGCCCCGTGGGCGATCCGGAGGCCCTGGCCGAGGCGCTCTCGGACCAGCGGATCAACGCCCTCTGCCTCGGCCCGGGGCTCGGCGCGGGCGGGGCGACCCGAGCCCTCGTCGCCGCGGCCTGCGGGGCGGGTCGCGCGACGGTGCTCGACGCCGACGCGCTCACCGCCTTCGCGGACGATCCCGGCGCGCTCTGGGCGCTCACGCATCCGCGCTGCGTGCTGACGCCGCATCGGGGGGAGTTCGGCCGCCTCTTCCCCGACCTCCTCGCGACGCTCGAGGCCCCGGCGACCCGCGGCCCGGCCTATTCCAAG
>CAZWDE010000507.1:0-1777 GCA_964632555.1 uncultured Limibaculum sp. | reverse complement strand
CCGTGGTGGAAGCGGCTGCCCATATAGCCGTCGCCGGTGTCGCAATGGGCGTCGACATGCACCATCGCGAGCGGGCGGTCGGCCGCGATCGCGCGCAGGATCGGCAGCGAGACCGAGTGGTCGCCGCCGCAGGCGAGCGGCCGGATGCCCGCGCGGTGGATGCGCTCGAAGCTCGCGCGGATCTCCTCGTGCGCCTGCGTGAGCTCGTAGGGCCGCGTGACCCAGGCGTCGCCGATGTCGGCCACCCGCGCCGCGAAGGGGGCGACGCCGGTCGCCTGGTTCTGCCGGCGCAGGAACGAGGACATGTTGCGCACCTCGCGCGGCCCGTGGCGGGGCCCCGGGCGGTTGGTCACCCCCATGTCGTAGGGCACGCCGACGATCCCGATCTCCGGCGGGTCGGCCTCGAAATCTTCGCGCCAGGGCAGGCGGAAGAAGGTGGCGAGCCCGGTGTAGCGCGGCCGCTGCTGCGGATCGGAATAATCGAGGCTGTCGGTGCCTGTGTCGTCGGTCATGCGCCCTCCGGTCGCCGGTCTGACGCCCGACCTCAGGCGGCGGCGCGCGCGGCTGTCAAGTCTCGCCAGCGCGCGGGGCGGCGGGCTAGCGTCGGCGCATGAGCCTGCCGCGATTCCTCCACCTGCGCCTGACATCGGCCTACTCGCTGCTCGAGGGGGCGATCCACGTGAAGCGGCTTGCGGCGCTGGCGGCCGAGCAGGGCATGCCGGCCATCGGGCTCGCCGACCGCAACAACCTCTTCGGCGCGCTCGAGTTCTCCGAAGCCTGCGCGAAGGCGGGCGTGCAGCCGGTGATGGGCCTCGCGCTCTCGGTGGCCCACGCCGCCCCGGCGCCCGGCGCGGCGGCCGAGACCGCGCCGCTCGTCCTCTACGCGCAGACGCCGGAGGGCTGGCGCAACCTGATGGCGCTCTCGACGGCCGCCTTCCTCGAGACCGGCCGCGGCGAGCTGCCGCAGGTGCCGCTGGCGCGGGTCGAGGCCGCCGCGGCGGGGCTCGTCTGCCTGACGGGCGGCACCGAGGGAGCGATGGCCCGCCTCGCGGCCGCCGGCCGGGCGGCGGAGGCCGACCGGCTGGCCGAGCGGCTGGCCGCGATCTTCCCCGACCGGCTCTATGTCGAGATCCAGCGCCACGGGACCGGGGATGCGCGGCGCACGCCCGCCGAGGCCGCCGCCGAGCCCCTGCTTCTCGACATCGCCTATGCGCGCGGCCTGCCGATCGTCGCGACCGCCTCGGTGTTCTTCGAGACGCCCGACATGCTCGACGCGCACGACGCGCTCCGCTGCATCGGCGAGGGGCGCTACGTCAACGAGGCCGACCGCGCGCGGCTCACGGAAGCGCACGCCTTCGCCACCGCCGAGGCGATGGCCGAGCGGTTCGACGACCTGCCGGAGGCGCTCGACGCGACGCTCGAGGTGGCCCGGCGCTGCGCCGTCCGCCCGCGCACGCATCCGCCGATCCTGCCGCGCTTCGCCGAGGACGAGGTGGACGAGCTTCGCCGCCAGGCGCGGGACGGCCTCGCCGCCCGCCTCGCGGAGATCGAGCCCGCCGCCCCCCGCGAGGTCTACGAGCAGCGGCTCGACTTCGAGCTCGGCGTGATCGTCGACATGGGCTTCCCCGGCTATTTCCTGATCGTCGCGGATTTCATCAAGTGGGCGAAGGGGCAGGGGATCCCCGTGGGGCCCGGCCGCGGCTCGGGCGCGGGCTCGCTCGTCGCCTGGGCGCTCACGATCACCGATCTCGATCCGCTCCGCTACGGGCTCCTCTTC
>CAZWDE010000506.1:0-1777 GCA_964632555.1 uncultured Limibaculum sp. | reverse complement strand
GTGAATTCGACCGTGCCGGCGGCGCCCATCGGCGGCGTGCTCGACGAGACGGCGTTGGCGCCGAAATCCAGCACGAAGCCGTAGGCGCGCGCCTCTGTTGCCGCCACGAGGGCCGGTGCGGCCACCGCGCACCACGCCGCCGCAATCCGGCCGAACGACAGACCTCTCCCATCCATGTCCTCACTCCATGCAACTCACGTCAGCCCCACCCACGGACTAACGTTTTGTTAGCAAATTTTCATGGAGCGTCCCAGATCCATCGCCACCTTGTCGGGAGCAAGGGCGGATTTCCGGCCCGCCCGCCGGCCGATCGGCCGCCGATCCTTGCAGATTGCGCATCGCGGGCGCGGTGAACCGCGAAATCGGTAGGCGACGGCGCACGGACCTGCGCTAGCTCCCGCGCGGGGCAGGGGTCGGCGATTCGGGGCACGCATGACGGAAGCGCGGTTCACCACGGGCAGCACCATGCGCCACGTCGCGGTGATGACCTCGACGGGCGCGGTCGGGCTGATGGCGCTCTTCTTCGTCGACGTTGCCAACCTCTTCTACATCTCGCTGCTCGGCCAGCAGGAGCTCGCCGCCGCGATCGGCTTCGCGGGCACGCTCCAGTTCTTCATGATCTCGGTCTCGATCGGGCTCTCGATCGGGGCGACCGCGATCGTCAGCCGCGCGGTCGGCGCGGGCCGGATCGAGGACGCGCGGAGGCTCGCCGCCTCCTCGATGCTGATCCTCGTGCTCGCCCTCGCGCTCGTCACCGCGGGCGTCTGGATCTGGCGCGACGCCGCCCTCGCGCTGCTCGGCGCCCGCGGCGAGACCGCCGCCATCGCGAGCCGCTTCCTCGCCATCGTGCTGGTGCCGATGCCGCTGCTCGGGATCGCCATGGTCTCGGGCGGGCTGCTGCGCGCCATCGGCGACGCGCGGCGCGCGATGTTCGTCACGCTCGGCGGCGGCGTGGTGGCGCTCGCGCTCGACCCGGTGTTCATCTTCGCGCTCGGCCTCGGGCTCGACGGCGCGGCGGCGGTGACGGTGCTGACGCGCGTGCTCGTCGCGGCGCTCGGCCTCTCCTTCACCGTGGGGGTGCACCGGATGGTGGGGCGGATCGACCCGGCCGCCGCGATCCGCGACGCCCGGGCGCTTTTCGCGATTGCCGCCCCGGCGGTGGCGACGCAGCTCTCGACCCCCTTCGGCATGGCCTATCTCACGGGAACGGTCGCCGCCCACGGCGACGAGGCGGTGGCCGGCTGGGCGGTGGTCGGGCGGCTCACGGCGCTCGCCTTCGGCGGCATCTTCGCGCTCTCGGGCGCGGTCGGGCCGATCTTCGGACAGAACCTCGGCGCCGGGCGGCACGAGCGGCTCGGCTCGACGCTGCGCGACGCGCTCCTCTTCGCGGGCGGCTATGTCGCGGTGGTGTGGGCGACGCTCTGGCTGCTCTCCGACCTCATCGTCCGGGCCTTCGGGCTCGAGGGCGCGGGCATCGCGGTGTTCGAGGCCTTCGCGCGCGTGGGCGCCGGGGCCTATCTCTTCACGGCCGCGCTCTTCGTCTCCAACGCCTGCTTCAACAATCTCGGTCGCCCGACGGTCTCCACCGCCTTCAACTGGGTGCGCGACGCCGGCGTGATCCCGCTCCTCGCGCTCGTGGCGGGCGCGGCCGGGCTCGGCGCCGAGGCGGCGGTCTTCGTGCAGGCGGGCGCCGGCGCGCTCGTCGGCACGGCGGCGGTGCTGACCGCGCGCGCCCATGTGGCGCGGCTCGGACGCGCGGCCGCGGCGGCCGCCGAGT
>CAZWDE010000505.1:0-1790 GCA_964632555.1 uncultured Limibaculum sp. | reverse complement strand
GGGGCGACGAGGTTCTCGCGCTTCCAGAGGAGGTAGAAGAGCACCACGGCGACATGGAGGATCACGAGCCAGAGCAGCGCCGTCGAGAGCCGGTGGTGCCAGGCGTTGGCCGTGCGCGCCGTCTCGATGCTCACCTGGTCGGCGAGCGGGCCCACGTTGATATAATCCTCGGGGTCGGAGAGGAGCCCCGTCGCCACCTGTGCGGCGAGCACTAGGAGGAGCGCCACCACCGACCAGCCGCCGAGCGGGCTGTGCCCCGGCCAGCGCGAGGGCCGGCGCTCGGGCAGGCGCGCCGCATCGGCCGCGACCGCGCGGGGCCCGCGAAGGAAGCTCGCGAAGCGCGCCGGCCGCGGGCCGAAAAACCCCCAGACGAGGCGGAAGGCGAGCAGCCCGCAGACGGCGTAGCCCGCCCAGAAGTGCCACGTCATGATCGCGGGCCCGAACTCGCCGAGCCCCCAGGCGGTGCCGACGGCCACCACCAGCGCCCAGTGGAAGGCCCGCGTGCCGCGATCCCAGAGCCGGACCTCGCGGCTGCCGTCGCCGCCGGCCATGTCCATGGATCAGAAATCCTTGGCGCGGTAGTCGTCGTGGCAGGCCTTGCAGGTCTCGCCGAGGCGGCCGACCGCCGGCCCGAGCGCGGCGCGGCCCTGCCCGGCGACCTGCTCGAGCCCGGCGACCGCGGTGTTGAAGTCCTCGTGGCGGCTCACGAAAGCCCCGAAGTCCTCCCAGATCGCCGGCAGCGCGCGGGTCTTGCCGGCCTGCTCGGCGTTGGAGGTGCCGGCCGGGAAATGCGGGAACGGGTTGTAGGTGGCGAGCCGCACGAGGTTGTCGATGTGCACGCGCTCGAGCTCGGCGTCGTACTCCGCCTCGCCCTTCGCCATCGCCGCGAGCGGGCCGATATTGGCGCCCATCAGCGTGAAATAGGCCTGCCGGGCCTTGATCGCGTCCTCGAGGCTGTCGGAGTGGGCCGTGTGGGCGAGCGCGGCGGTCGCGGCGGCGGCGAGCAGGAGGAGGGCTGGGCGCATCTGGCTGTCCTTCGTCGGGGTTTCGCTCGGCCGAGGATAGCCGATCCCGCGCCGCCGCGCCCGTGACGCTCTGGTGACGGCCGCAGCGGGCTCAGGCCTTGAAGATCTTCTTGGATTTGTTCTCGATCAGCGCGTCGAGCGACCCGATCGCGGCGATCGCCGGCTTGGAGCGGGCGTCCTTCTGGCCGGCGACCATTTTCTTCATGGCGTCGAGCCTGCTCTTGATCTCGTCGAGCTTGCTCTTCGCCTCGATGCAGGTCTTCAAATCGCCGTAGCGCGCCGGGTCCCTGCCCCTCGCCGCCTTGACGAGCACGGCATGCACCTTCTCGCACTTGCCCTGGAGCGTCTGGCAGGCGGGCGCGACCATCCGCGCCTCGGTGGCCGGGGAGGTGTTGGCCTTGACCTTTTTCGAAGCCGCCGTCAGCGCCGCGATCGACTTGGCGTCGAGATGCCTCGTCACGAGCGCCAGCCGATTGCTGTCGAGCTTTTCGAGCCCCGCCGCACCGTCCGTGCTGCCCATTGGCCGCTCCGGTCTCGCCCCGCCACATTTCGAGCAAGGCTTTCGCGAAATGCGACGGATGCCAAATCACGTCGCCCGCCCGCCGGGGCCGTGCGCCGCCCGTGCGCCGGGGTCGTGTCAGATCGAGAAGGAGGTGCCGCAGCCGCAGGTCGAGGTGGCGTTCGGGTTCTCCACCGCGAAGCGCGCGCCGATCAGCTCGTCCTTGAAGTCGATCACCGAGCCCTCGAGGAAGGGCAGGCTCTCGG
>CAZWDE010000504.1:0-1806 GCA_964632555.1 uncultured Limibaculum sp. | reverse complement strand
CGCCGTCAGGACGTTCCCCGCGATCGGAAAGGCCGCGTAAAACTGCCACACGCCCGGCGCATCGTAGCCGAGATCGAGCGAGCCGGTCTGCGCCCAGAAGGCCGCCTTCGGCCCGTGATAGGTGAGAAAGTCCCAGTCGAGCGGCGGCATCAGCGCGGTGCGGAGCATGGTCGCCGCCACGACGAGGCCGGCGACCGCGAGCGCGACCGCGACGGCGGTTCCAGCGCCCGCGAGAGGGGCGCCGCGACCCGGTTCTGCGACCTCCTCCCGGCGCGGCCGCCGGAGCCAGAGCACGAGCCCGGCAGCACCGAGCGCGGCGACGCCGAGGGCGGCTGGCCGGATCCAGGCGGAGAGCGCGAGGAGCCCGAAGCCCCCGAGATACTGGGCGTTCAGCAGCGCGACGACGAGGACGACGAGGGGCAGCGCCTCCCGCCCCTCGGCGCGCGCCGCGGCCGTGCGGTCCCAGAGCCGCCGGATGGCCAGCGCCGCGAGGGCGGCGACGGCGCCCGCCAGCGCGATCGCGGCCAGGGTCCCCGTCATCCGCGGCGGCTCGCCGTGATCGCAGCCGTCGCCCGACTCCCTCGGTCCCGGCGCGTCATGCGGCGGGACCGGCCGCGCCCGGGCCGGCGGTCGGGGCCACCGCTTCGAGCGCAGCGGGCGCCGGCGGCGCGGCGTGGCGCAGATAGGCGAGGCGCTTCATCTCGCGCCGCCCGAGCGTGACGGTGTCGAGGATCAGCCCGGCGAAGAAGGCGAGCACGGCGACGATCATCACCGCCGAGGCGAGGATCGCGGTCGGCACGCGCGGCACGAGGCCGGTCTCGACGAACTCGACGATCACCGGGACCCCGAGCGCGAGCGAGACAACCACGAGCAGTGCCGAGAGGACGCCGAAGAAGGGCAGCCGGCGCTCCTCCTTCACCAGCGCGGCGATGGTCGAGAGGATGCGGACGCCGTCGCGGATCGTCCGGAGCTTGCTCTGCGATCCGGCGATGCGCTCCCGGTAAACGGTGTCGACGTCGGCGATCGGCATCCGCAGTTCGAGCGCGTGAACAGTGAGCTCGGTCTCGACCTCGAAGCCCCGCGAGAGCGCCGGGAAACTCTTGACGAAGCGGCGCGAGAGCACGCGGTAGCCCGAGAGCATGTCGCGGGTGCGCTTGCCGAAGATCAGGGTGACGAGCCCAGTGAGCATCCGGTTGCCGAAGCGATGGCCGGGTCGATAGGCGGAGGTGACCGCGGGCACCCGGCAGCCGTTGACCATGGCGAGCCCGCCCTCGAACAGCGCCGCGACCAGGCGCCGCGCCGCGGCCGCCTCGTAGGTGTTGTCGCCGTCCACCAGCACGTAGATGTCGGCCTCGATGTCCGAGAACATCCGGCGCACGACATGGCCCTTGCCCTGCTGCGGCTCGTGGCGCACCACGGCGCCCGCGGCCCGCGCGATCGCCACCGTGTCGTCGGTCGAGTTGTTGTCGTAGACGTAGACGGTGGCCTGAGGCAGCGACGCGCGGAACTCCCCCACCACGGTCCCGATCGCCAGCGCCTCGTTGAATTACGGGACGAGCACCGCGATCTCGGGCCGGTCGCAGGATTCGTTCCGCATTGTTCCGTCCGTCGCCACCCCGTCCTGCGCGCCGCGCTCGTCGCTGGGCGCGCGCTCCCCAGGACAGGTTTATTCGACGCCGCCGCCCGGGTCGACCGGATCGCGCGGGAGGGTCCGACCTTCCCTCAGGGCGGCGGCGCCGGCACCGCCCGGCCGGCGCGGCGTGCGGCGGCCTCGTGGCGGGCGAGGACGAGCGAGGCCGCGACGAT
>CAZWDE010000503.1:0-1810 GCA_964632555.1 uncultured Limibaculum sp. | reverse complement strand
CAAGGAGGTGCCCGAGGCGATCCGCAAGGCGACCGAGGAGGCCAAGCGCACGATGGTGCGCGTGCCGCTCCGCGAGGGGCGGACGCTGCACCACGACATCCAGGGCCGCTGGGGCGCGGGCAAGGTGGTGATGCGCACGGCGCCGGAGGGCACCGGGATCATCGCGGGCGGGCCCTGCCGCGCGGTCTTCGAGATGCTCGGCATCCGCGACGTGGTGGCGAAGTCGACCGGCAGCCAGAACCCCTACAACATGGTGCGCGCGACGTTCGACGGGCTGACGCGCACGCAGTCGCCGCGCCAGGTGGCCTCGCGCCGGGGCCTCAAGGTGTCGGACGTGCTGCCGAGCCGCGAGGAGCGCGCCGTGGGGCAGGGCGAGACGCAGACCGCCGAGGCGGATGCGCCGGCCGAGAACTGAGGAGGCGGGCATGGCCAGGACCATCGTCGTCAAGCAGATCGGCTCGCCGATCCGCCGCCCCAAGGTCCAGCGCGAGACGCTGAAGGGCCTCGGGCTCAACAAGATGCACCGGACGCGGGAGCTCGAGGACACGCCGGCCGTGCGCGGCATGGTCAACTCGATCCCGCATCTCGTGGCGATCGTCGAGGAGCGCGAGTGACGCGCGGGGCCGCGGGCCCGTGAGAGCCGTGGCGGCGGGGAGCGCATCGCCCCGCCGATCCGGCAGGAGGAGATGCGATGAGACTGAACGAGCTCCGCGACAATCCCGGCGCGGCCAAGAAGCAGAAGCGGGTGGCGCGCGGCCCGGGCTCCGGCAAGGGCAAGACCGCCGGGCGCGGCATCAAGGGCTACAAGTCCCGCTCGGGCGCGGTGGTGAAGGGCTTCGAGGGCGGCCAGATGCCCATCCACCGGCGCCTGCCGAAGCGCGGCTTCAACAACCCGTTCCGCAAGACCTTCGCCGTGGTCAATCTCGGCGACATCCAGCAGTTCGTCGACGCCGGCAAGATCGACCCGGCCCAGCCGGTCGACGAGGCGGCGCTGGTCCGGTCGGGCCTCGTGCGGCGGGTGAAGGACGGCGTGCGGGTGCTGGCCTCGGGCGAGCTCACGACCGAGGGCCTCCGCCTCGAGGTGACCGGCGCGAGCAAGGCCGCCGTCGCGGCCGTCGAGGCGAGGGGCGGCACCCTCACGCTCACGGCTCCGCGCGGGGCCGCGGCCGGGGCGGCCGACGCGGAGGCTTGACCTCCGCCCGCCGCCGGCCGATGTGAAAGGCGCGCCGGGGCCCGCGCGCCCGTTGGCGCGCCGGCGGCGCGGGGAGGACATCCATGGCATCGACAGCGGAGCAGATGGCGGCCAGCGCGAGCTGGGGGGCGTTCGGCAAGGCCAAGGACCTGCAGAACCGCATCCTCTTCACGCTGGCGCTTCTCTGCGTCTACCGGCTCGGCACCTTCATCCCGCTGCCGGGCATCGATCCCGTCGCGCTCGACGCCTTCATCGAGCAGACCCGCGGCGGCATCATCGGCGTCGTGTCGATGTTCACGGGCGGCGCGGTCGAGCGCATGGCGATCTTCGCGCTCGGCATCATGCCCTACATCTCCGCCTCGATCATCATGCAGCTCGCCAGCTCGATGATCCCCGAGCTCGAGAAGCTCAAGAAGGAGGGCGAGACCGGGCGCAAGAAGATCAACCAGTACACGCGCTACGGCACCGTGCTGCTCGCGACCGTGCAGGCCTACGGCATGGCGGTCGGGCTCGAGGGGCAGGGGCTCGTCGTCGATCCGGGCTGGTTCTTCCGCGCCTCGGCCGTGATCACGCTGGTGGGCGGCGTGATGTTCCTGATGTGGCTCGGCGAGCAGATCA
>CAZWDE010000502.1:0-1821 GCA_964632555.1 uncultured Limibaculum sp. | reverse complement strand
GCGCCTTCATCTCGCGCTCGGTGACCGTGCCGGTCGACTGGATCAGCCGGTCGGCCAGGGTGGATTTCCCATGGTCGATATGCGCGACGATGGAGAAGTTTCGGATGTGATTTTGCACGGGCATAGGATGGCTTATGGGCCATCCCGAGCGCCCGTCAAGCGGCCTCGCGGCGCCCTGCCGCAGCCCACGACGGCCCGGTCAGGCGCGCAGGCGCCGGGCGGCGAGGATCGCGGCGAGGCCGTCGGCCGCGTCCTCGATGATGTCGAGGGCGAGCTCGAAATCCGCCGGCGTGCCGCCATGGGGGTCGATCACCTCGCGCCCCTCGGGGTGGAGAAGCCGGATGCGCCCGTCGCGCCCCTCGGGCGCGAGCTGGAAGAGCTCGCCGAGGATCCAGCGGTCCATCGCGAGGACGAGATCGTGGCGCAGGGGCTCGTCGGGCTCGAGGGCGCGGCAGGTCTTGGCGCGCAGGTCGTAGCCGCGCGCCTCCGCCGCGAGCACCGCGCGGAGATCGGGCGGGTCGCCCGCCCGGAGGATGCCGACCCCGGCGCTGCCGACCTCGCAGCACAGACCGGCCCGGCCGAGCCGCGCCCGCAGCACGGCCTCCGCCATCGGACCGCGGCAGAGATTGCCGAGGTCCACGCACAGAACACGCATGACACACTCCCTCACCCGGCGATGTGTCTAGCACGACCCACAGGCCGCGCCCAGCCCCCGTGACGACGCCGCGGCGATCGCCGCTATGGCCGGCCGCGCGCCTCTGCTAAGGAGAGGCGCGTCGGGAGGCCCTCGGATGAAATTCTGGATTCTCTACAAGGACGGGGCGGCCCATGTCCGCCCCGAGGCCTTCGAGGTGCACCGCCTGATCGCGACGGCGCAGGCCCGCGGCATCGAGGTCGAGGTGCTGGCGCCCGAGCAGTTCGAGCTCGTGGTGACCCGCGACGACGACCGCTCGATCCTGATCGACGGCCGGCAGGCCGAGCTGCCCGACGCCGTGCTGCCCCGGATGGGCGCGGGCACGACCTATTTCGCGCTCGCCGTGATCCGCCAGCTCGAGCGGCTGCGCGTGCCCTCGATCAACACCGCCGCCGCGATCGAGACGGTGAAGGACAAGCTTTTCGCCCACCAGATCCTCGTGCAGCACCAGCTGCCGATCCCGAAGACGATGCTCGCGAAGTTCCCCGTGGATGTCGGCCTCGTCGAGCGCGCGCTCGGCTTCCCCGTGGTGGTCAAGACGCTCTCGGGCAGCCAGGGCAGCGGCGTGTTCCTCTGCGAGGACGCGAGCCGGTTCGACGACCTGATGCAGCTGATCCGCGCGACGCAGTCGAACGCCAACCTGATCTTCCAGGAATTCGTGGCGGCGAGCCGTGGGCGCGACCTGCGCCTCCTCGTGGTCGGCGGGCGGGTGGTGGCGGCGATGGAGCGGCGCGCGCGGGCCGACGGGTTCAAGGCCAATTTCAGCCAGGGCGGCACGGTGGCGCCGTGGCGGCCCGACCGCGAGGCGGAGTGGCTCGCGATCGAGAGCGCGCGGGTGCTCGGCCTCGAGATCGCCGGGATCGACCTCCTGATCGACCGCGAGGGCTACAAGATCTGCGAGGCCAACAGCTCCCCGGGCTTCGAGGGGATGGAGGCGGCGACCGGGATCGACGTGGCGGCGGAGATCGTCGACTTCCTCTCGTTCCGGCTGTTCGGCCGGCGCCCGCCGAGCCTTTCGACCGCTGCCCCGCCGGCCGCGGACCCGGCCGAGGGCCGGGCGCTCGGCGACGTCGCCTGACCGGCCGGGCCGCGGCGCCCGACCGGCGGGGGCGGTGCCGGCCGCCGGC
>CAZWDE010000501.1:0-1825 GCA_964632555.1 uncultured Limibaculum sp. | reverse complement strand
TCGCGACCTACAACACCGTCGCCGTGCGCAAGGCGGTCGAGGACGAGATGCAGGCGCTCCTCTCCGATCCCGAGCTCTCGGTCGAGGAGGCGGCGGCGCGCGCGCAGGAGAACGCCGACGAGATCCTCGCGCCCTATGTCGAGGCCACCGCGCTCAAGTTCTGAGGCGCCCGTGACGTTCGTCACAGCGGGCCGACGCGCCCTGCCCTAGCCTCGTGGCCCCGCCCCGGTCCGCCCGGACCGGGGCTTCCCATCCCAGAGGCCTCCATGCTGCTCGCCCAGATCACCGATCTCCACATGCGCCGCGACGACACGCCGGTGTCGGGCGCGATCGTGACGCGCCCCTACATCGCCGCCGCGGTCGACGCGCTGGTCGCGCGGGAGCCCGACGCGGTGATCGTGACGGGCGACCTGACCGACATCGGCACCGCCGAGGAATACGCCCTGCTGCGCGCCGAACTCGACCGCCTGCCGATGCCCGTCTACGTCATCCCGGGCAATCACGACCGCCGGGAGGAGCTCCGCGCGGCCTTCGCCGACCACGCCTACCTGCCGACGGAAGGCCCGCTCGACTGGGCGATCGGCGACTGGCCGGTCCGGATCGTCGGGCTCGACAGCCTCGTGCCGGGCGAGAGCCATGGCGAGGTCTCGGCGGCGAGCCTCGCCTGGCTCGACCGGACGCTCGCCGAGGACCCCCGCCCGACGCTCGTGGCCATCCACCACCCGCCCTTCCCGACCGGGATCCCCGCCATGGACGGGATCAACTGCCGCAACGGCGAGGCGGTGGGCGAGGTGATCGCGCGCCACCCCCATGTCGAGCGGGTGGTGGCCGGCCACCACCACCGCCCGGTGGCGATCCGCTGGGCCGGCACGGTGGGGCAGATCGCGCCCTCGGTCGCGCATCAGGTGGCGCTCGACTTCGCCGAGCGGCCGATGGCCGAATGGGTGCTGGAGCCGCCCGCCTATCTGATCCACGCCTGGTCGCGGGAGGCCGGGCTGATCACCCACCAGGCCTATGTCGGCGATTTCGAGGGGCCGCACCCGTTCCGGCTCGACCCGGCCTATCCGGGGCGCGCCTGAGGGCGGCTCTTCGGGCGCGGCCGCGCCCTCATCGCAGCGCGGGGCCGGGCCGCCCGGCGCGGCGCGCCGGCTCCGCCGGCTCAGGCGATCGCGCGCCCGTCGGCCGCGAAGAAATGCGCGTCGGCGAGGTCGAGGCCGACGCGCACCGGCTGTCCGGGCGCGTGGCGCGGCGGGCCGGGGTGGCGCAGCCGCAGCGGCGCCGGCCCGTCGCCGAGGTGGAGCAGCGTCTCCTCGCCCATCGGCTCGACGAGGGCGACCGCGAGCGGCCAGACGACCGGCGCCGCCTCGCCCTCGCCCAGAAGCCGCAGCCGCTGCGGGCGGAGCCCGATCTCGACCGCGCCCGCCGGCACCCGCTCGGGCAACAGCACGGGGCCGTCGGCCACGCGGAGGCCGCCCTCGGCGGGCGCGAGCGGCAGCAGGTTCATCGCCGGCGCCCCGATGAAGCCCGCGACGAAGCGCGTGGCCGGCCGGGCGTAGAGCTCCGACGGCCCGCCGACCTGCTCGACCGCGCCGTCGCGCAGCACCACGATGCGGTCGGCCATCGTCATCGCCTCGACCTGGTCGTGGGTGACGTAGACCATGGTGGCGCCGAGCCGGCGCTGCAGGGCCCGGATCTCCGCGCGCATCTGGCCGCGGAGCTGCGCGTCGAGATTGGAGGGCGGCTCGTCCATCAGGAAGAGGTCGGGCTAGCGCACGATCGCCCGGCCCAAGGCGGCGCGCTGGCGCTGGACGCCCGAGAGCTCGCG
>CAZWDE010000500.1:0-1828 GCA_964632555.1 uncultured Limibaculum sp. | reverse complement strand
TCCGGCCAGCCGAGCGTCGAGAACGGCCAGAGCGCCGACGAGAACCAGGTGTCGAGCACGTCCGGGTCACGAAAGATCGGAATAATTGAAGGGCAGCCCCCCTGCTGCGTCAAAAGTGTATGGGCTTCTTGAAGGCTTCCGACGATTTTGAGTTCAAATTGCCAGTCCAGATTATTGGCGTATTCAGTGCGCGCCTTTTGTAGCGCCGACTCTTCAGTTTCGGCACAATATCGCCAATTGAAAAGCCCAGGGAAAACTGTCTCCTGGTGAGTATCTTGACCATACCAAACATCAGGGCCGTACCACACCGGGATCTGGTGGCCCCACCAGAGCTGGCGCGAGATGCACCAGGGCTCGATGTTCTCCATCCACTGGAAGTAGGTCTTCTCCCAGCTCTGCGGCACGAAGCGGGTATCGCCCGCGCGCACGGCCCCGATCGCGGGCCCCGCCAGCGTCTTGGCGTCGCAGAACCACTGGTCGGTGAGATAGGGCTCGATCGCCACCTTGGAGCGGTCGCCATGCGGCACGAGGTGGGGGTGCTCGTCGACCCCGTCGAGCCAGCCCTGCTCCTCGGCGAGCGCGACGACGCGGAGCCGCGCCTCGGCGCGGTCGAGCCCGTGGAGCGCCATGCAGTCGGGCTCGGGCTCGCAGCCCTCGAGGAAGTCGGCGTTGCCCTCGAGCGCGATCGCGGCGCGCGGCGTCATCACGTTGATCACGCGGAGCCCCTGCCGCCGGCCGACCTCGAAATCGTTGAAGTCGTGCGCCGGCGTGATCTTCACCGCGCCGGTGCCGGTCTCGGGGTCGGCGTGCTCGTCCGCGACGATCGGGATCCGCCGGCCGACGAGCGGGAGCACCACGTGCGTGCCGACGAGATGGGCGTAGCGCGGGTCCTCCGGATGCACCGCGACGCCGGTGTCGCCGAGCATGGTCTCGGGCCGCGTGGTGGCGACGGTGACATAGGGCCGGTCCTCCCAGGCGGTCGGCCGCCCCTCGCCGTCCCACGCCACGGGGATGCGCGCGGTCTCGCCGCCCTCGAGCGCGTAGCGGAAGCGCCAGAGCCGGCCGCCCGTCTTCGACGGCCGCACCTCGACCTGCTCGACCTCGAGGTCCGAGATCGCGGTCTCGAAGGCGGGGTCCCAGTTGACGAGGCGCTTGTCGCGGTAGATCAGCCCCTGCTCGTAGAGCGCGACGAAGACCTTGAGCACCGCGCGCGAGAGGCCCTCGTCCATGGTGAAGCGGGTGCGCGACCAGTCGCAGGAGGCGCCGAGGCGCTTCAGCTGGCCGAGGATCGTCGCCTCGCTCGTCTCCTTCTGCCGCCACACCCGCTCGACGAAGCGCTCGCGCCCCATGGCGCGGCGGTCCTCGTTGCCCTCGGCGGCGAGCGCGCGCTCGACCACCATCTGCGTCGCGATGCCGGCATGGTCGGTGCCCGGCTGCCAGAGCACGTCGTGCCCGCGCATCCGGTGCCAGCGCACGAGGATGTCCTGCAGCGTGTTGTTGAGCGCGTGGCCCATGTGGAGCGAGCCGGTGACGTTGGGCGGCGGGATCACGACGCAGAAGGGGGCCGCGCCCGGCCGCGCGCCGGCGCCGGCGGCGAAGCAGCCCGCCGCCTCCCAGTCGGCATAGAGGCGGGGCTCGGCCGCGGCCGCGTCGAAGGTCTTGTCCATGGTGCAGGCTCCGGCTTGGTCGGCGCCGGTCTTAGCGCGCGACGCGCGGCGGCGAAAGGTCCGCCGGCCGTCCGGCGACCCGGCCCGGGCGATCCGGCCGGGTTGGCGCGGGGCCGGGGGGACCGGGGGCCCGGCGGGCGGGGGGGGGGGACGGGGGCGCC
>CAZWDE010000499.1:0-1830 GCA_964632555.1 uncultured Limibaculum sp. | reverse complement strand
GGCGAGCAGTACACGATCCTCACGCGCCTCGGCACGCTGCAGATCGACGTCTTTCTCGTGACCTGCGAGGGCGAGGCTTGCCCCGCCAACACGCTCTTCGGCGCGGAGTTCGGCGTCCACGGGTCCAACACGATCGGCGCCTCGCTGATGCCCTCGCTGATCGAGGGCTACGCCGACACGATGGAGGCCTCGATCGTCCGCGAGATCACCGAGACCGACAACGAGCGCATCTTCCGGATCGTCCACTCCAACGGCGAGGAAATGGCCGCGATCGACCTGCAGGCGCACGGGTCGGGCACCTCCTACGCCTCGCTCGCCGACGGCCGCGCCTCGATCGGCATGTCCTCGCGCCCGATCAACGAGGACGAGGTGATCCTGCTGCAGAACGCCGGGCTGCGCGACCCGCGCGAGAGCGATCTCGAGCACATCGTGGCGCTCGACGGGCTGATCGTCATCGTCCACCCGGACAACCCGATCCGCTCGATCAGCATGAACGAGATCGCGCAGGTCTTCTCGGGCCAGGTCACCAACTGGGCCGAGCTCGGCGGGCCGAACCGGGCGATCAACGTCTACGCGCGCGACGACCGCTCGGGCACCTTCGACACCTTCAAGTCGCTCGTCCTGTCGCCGAACGGCGTCGAGATCAGCGAGGACGCCGAGCGCTTCGAGTCGAACGCCGAGCTCTCCGACAGCGTGGCCTCCGACATCGACGGCATCGGCTTCACCGGCTTCGCCTATGCCCGCGCGAGCCGCGTGCTGCCGATCCGGCAGGAATGCGGGCTGCTCTCCTACCCGACGACCTTCGCGATCAAGGCCGAGGAGTACCCGCTCGCGCGCCGCCTCTACCTCTACACGACCGACCGCGAGGATTCGATCCACGCGCGCAACCTCGTGCGCTTCGCCCTCTCGACCGACGCCTCGCCCTTCATCGAGGACTCGGGCTTCATCAGCCTCGCCGCCGAGAACCAGGGCCTGCGCGAGCAGGGCCTGCGGATCGCGCACAGCATCGTCGCCGAGGACGAGTTCTCGGTCGACCTGATGCGCGAGATGCTGACCGAGTTCCGCGACGCCGAGCGGCTCTCGACGACCTTCCGGTTCACGCCGGGCTCGTCGCAGCTCACCGCCAAGTCGCAGCGCGACGCCGAGCAGTTCGCCCGCGACATCGTCGAGGGCAAGTACGACGGCAAGGAGATCCTGCTCGTCGGCTTCACCGACTCGATCGGCCAGTTCGAGCTCAACCGCGCGCTCGCCACCCGCCGCGCGCAGGGCGTGCTCTTCACCATGAACGAGTCGGTGATCGACCTGCCCGGCGCGCAGGACTTCCAGGGCGCCAACATCACCGTGCTCGGCTATGGCGAGCTCACGCCCGTGGGCTGCAACACCACCTTCGCGGGCCGCGTCGCCAACCGCCGCGTCGAGGTGTGGATCCGCTGACCCCGGCGCCGCCGGCGTCCGACAGGCCCCGCGCCGATTGGCGCGGGGTTTTCTTTGTGCTGAGGTGGCCCCGACCCGGCCACCCCCCGAGCCCGCTTCAAGACGGAGACCCCCATGACCCGTGACGTCGTCATCCTCGACGGAGCCCGCACCGCGATCGGCACCTTCGGCGGCGCCCTCGCCGGCACGCCCCCCACCGAGACCGCCGCCCATGTGGCGCGCGCCGCCCTCGCCCGGTCCGAGGTCGAGGGCGCCGAGATCGGCCATGTCGTCTTCGGCCATGTCATCAACACCGAGCCGCGCGACATGTATCTCTCGCGCGTCGCCGCCATCGAGGCCGGCATCCCCGACACGACGCCCGCGTTGAACGTCAACCGGCTCTGCGGCTCGGGCGCG
>CAZWDE010000498.1:0-1838 GCA_964632555.1 uncultured Limibaculum sp. | reverse complement strand
GCTCGGCACCACCGGAGGCTCGGGCGGCGGCGACGGCGGGCTCGGCACCACCGGGGGTGGCGGCCACGGCCTCGCCTTCCCGGCCGATATCGACACGTGGTACGGCGCCTATCGCTGGGTCCGCGCGAACCAGGCGCTGCTCGAGGCCGCGCCCCACGCCAACTCGACGACCTACGGCACCGGCGAGACGGCGAGCGGCGAGCCCGTCGCCCACGCCTACGACGTGCGCGCCAACGCCGACGCGACGGATGACGGCCTCGCCTATCTCGACACCGCGCCGGAATCCTATGCGAGCCTCATGGCGGGCCTCACGCTGCCCCGCGCCGACGGCGGCACCGCGAGCTGCACCGCCTCCGACCCGGCCGGCTGCCTCACCCATCCGGGCGAGCGCCGCCGGATCCGCAGCCTCGTCGTCAACTGCGAGGCGGCGGTCGAGGCGGGCGCCGAGGACGGGACCTACGAGGCCGAGGTGGTCGGCGTGATGGACTGGTTCCTCACGCGGCCGGTCACCATGTTCTGCGGCTATCTGAACCCCGCCGCCTCGGGCGACGACGCGGTGATCCAGGACATCCTCGCCTCGGGCGGATCGACGGCGACCGACTACACCGCGCTCGACTGCACGCTCGACACGATGGCCGAGGCGCGGCTCTTCGCCGAGTTCGTCGAGGACGTGAGCGAGACCGCGCTGATCGAACGCTTCACCGCCCAGATCACCCAGTGACCCGCCGCCCGGTAGCCCCGGGCGGCGCGCCGCGCCGCTCAGCCGACGACGCCCTCGGGGCAGCTCACGCCGGTGCCCCCGACGCCGCAATAGCCGCCGGGGTTCTTCGCCAGATACTGCTGGTGGTAGTCCTCGGCGAAGTAGAAGGCGGGCGCGGGCAGGATCTCGGTGGTGACCGGCCCGTAGCCCGCCGCGCTCAGCCGCGGCTCGAACGCCGCGCGCGAGGCCTCGGCGGCCTGCCGCTGCGCTTCGTCGAAGACGTAGATGCCCGAGCGGTACTGCGTGCCGACATCGTTGCCCTGGCGCATCCCCTGCGTCGGGTCGTGGCCCTCCCAGAAGATCCGCAGAAGCTCCTCGTAGGAGATCCGATCCGGCTCGTGGACCACCAGCACCACCTCGTTGTGCCCGGTCCGGCCGGTGCAGACCTCGCGATAGGTGGGGTTCGGCGTCTCGCCCCCGGCATAGCCGACGGCGGTGACCCAGACGCCCGGCTTCGTCCAGAACATCCGCTCGACGCCCCAGAAACAGCCCATGCCGAACATCGCCTTCCGCGTCCCCTCGGGATAGGGCCCCTTGAGCGGGCGGCCGTTGACGAAGTGCGTCTCGGCCGTGGGGATCGGCTCGTCCCGGCCGGGCAGCGCGCTGCCCGGCGCCGGCATCTCGGGCTTCTTGAACAGTCCGAACATCGCATCCTCCGCTGATCGCTCGAGCCGAAGGTATGGCGGCCGGACCGGGCCGGCAATGCGCCCCCCGCGGCGACCGGCAAGGCCACAACAAATAGGTGAACGAGGGGTGAACAAACCCTTTCCCTTGCGCGCCGCCCGCGCTATGCTCCCGCCCATGAGCAGCGAGGCCTGGCAGCGCGCGGAGCATGAGCCGCCCCTCTCGGCGCGGGCGTCGGCGCCCCCGCCCTATCTCGCCGGGCTGAACCCGGCGCAGATCGAGGCGGTCGAGGCGCTCGACGGGCCCGTGCTCGTTCTGGCCGGCGCCGGCACCGGCAAGACGCGCGTGCTGACCGCGCGGCTCGCGCACCTGATCCACACCCGCCGCGCCTGGCCGTCGCAGATCCTCGCCGTCACCTTCACCAACAAGGCCGCGCGCGAGATGAAGGAGCGCT
>CAZWDE010000497.1:0-1842 GCA_964632555.1 uncultured Limibaculum sp. | reverse complement strand
TCATCCTCAACAACGAGCGCCTCGGCATGGTGCGCCAGTGGCAGGAGCTCCTGCACGGCGAGCGGTACTCGCATTCCTGGTCCGAGGCGCTGCCGGATTTCGTCAAGCTCGCCGAGGCCTTCGGCTGCAAGGGCATCAAGGTCGACCACCCAGACGATCTCGACGACGCGATCCGCGAGATGCTGGCCTATCCGGGCCCGGTGATCGTCGACTGCCTCGTCGAGAAGCACGAGAACTGCTTCCCGATGATCCCCTCGGGCAAGGCGCACAACGAGATGCTCTTGGGCGAGGCCTCCACCGAAGGCGCCATCGGCGCCGCCGGCGCCGTCCTCGTCTGACGCAGCGCCGCCCGCACCCGGCCCCGGTGCCCCGCGCGGGCGCCTGGAGGGCCGGTGCGCCCCAGCCCTCCCGGCCAGGGCGCGAGTGGCGCGGGCGACCGGGCGGCTTCGCGCTTGGCGTGCCGCCGGCGCTTTGCTAGGTCCGGCGCGATCAAGGGTCCGACTGCCGCCCCGGGTCGCGCCGCGCCGGCGCCCCCGATATCCGGAGAAAACGCCATGGTGAAGGTCGCCGTCGTCCAGCAGCCGCCCGTCTATCTGAACCTCGCCGCCACGATGGAGCGGGCGGTCGCGCTCGTCGCCGAGGCGGCGGGGCAGGGGGCGGGCCTCGTCGTCTTCCCCGAGGCGTGGTTCCCCGGCTACCCCACCTTCGTCTGGCGGCTGAAACCCGGCGCCGACATGGGCAAGACCGACGCGCTCTACA
Source organism: uncultured Limibaculum sp. (assembly GCA_964632555.1). Taxonomy (GTDB): domain Bacteria; phylum Pseudomonadota; class Alphaproteobacteria; order Rhodobacterales; family Rhodobacteraceae; genus Thermohalobaculum. Next base: position 1,083 of record CAZWDE010000497.1, on the reverse strand, counting down.
CCCGCCTCGTCGCCAACGCGGTCGACCTCTCGCGCGACGGGCTGAGGCCCCTCCGCGAGGCGGCGCGCGAGCACGGCACGGTGATCGTCGCGGGGCTCCAGGAACTCGACGGGGCGGTGAGCGGCACCACGGTCTACAACACCGTCTGCACGATCGACGCCACCGGCGAGATCCTCAACACCCACCGCAAGCTGATGCCGACGAACCCCGAGCGCATGGTCTGGGGCTTCGGCGACGCGCGCGGGCTCCGGGTGGTCGAGACCGCGGCGGGGCGGATCGGCGCGCTCCTCTGCTGGGAGAACTACATGCCGCTCGCGCGCTACGCGCTCTACGGCCAGAACCTCGAGATCCTCGTCGCGCCCACATGGGACACGGGCGAGGGCTGGCTCGCCACCATGCGCCACATCGCGCGCGAGGGCGGCTGCTGGGTGATCGGCTGCTCGACGACGCTCGAGGCGGCCGACATCCCCGAGGACGTGCCGCATCGCGACGTGCTGTTCCCCGATCCCGCCGAGTGGATCAACGACGGCGACGCGGTGGTGATGAAGCCCTTCGGCGGACCGGTCGCCGGCCCGATGACCCGCGAGAAGGGCCTCCTCCTCGCCGAGATCGACCCCGCGGCGGTCGCGGCCGCCCGGCGTAAGTTCGACGTCGCCGGCCACTACGCCCGCCCCGACGTCTTCACCCTCAGCGTCGACCGCAGCCCGCGCGAGCCGGTGCGGTTGCGCGACGCGTCCTGAGGCCATCGCGGCGCGCCGGGCCGCGCGCCGCCCCTGCGGAGGCACGACCCATGTCCCCCCTCACCATCAAGCCCGGCGCCTCGCGGCAGAGCGCCTACAACCTGCGGCCGACCGGCCCGACCGAGGAGGCGCGCCACACCCTCTCGGTGCTCGTGGACAACGAGCCGGGCGTGCTCGCCCGCGTCATCGGGCTCTTCTCCGGGCGCGGCTACAACATCGAGAGCCTGACGGTCGCCGAGACCGACCACACCGGCCACCGCTCGCGGATCACCATCGTGACGGTCGGCACGCCGCAGGTGATCGAGCAGATCACCCACCAGCTCGAGCGCATGGTGCCGGTGCA
>CAZWDE010000496.1:0-1843 GCA_964632555.1 uncultured Limibaculum sp. | reverse complement strand
AAGATGCGGCGGGCGCCGGCATAGGGGACGAGGGTCACGTCGCGCGACTGGCCGGGCTCGAAGCGCACCGCCGTGCCGGCGGGGATGTCGAGCCGCATGCCGCGGGCCGCCTCGCGGTCGAACTCGAGCGCCTCGTTCGTCTCGTGGAAGTGGTAATGGCTGCCCACCTGCACCGGCCGGTCGCCGGTGTTGGCCACCGTGAGCGTCACGGTCTCGCGGCCGGCATTGAGCTCGATCTCGCCCGCCGCACAGATCACCTCGCCCGGGATCATCGCCTGCCTCCCCCGCCGCTGCCGTCGTCGCCGTAATACCAGAGGAAGAGCGCCGCGGGCGCGCAGATCCCCGCGGTGACCGCGCCGATGTCGATCGCGTAGCCGCGCGCGCGCATCTCCCACGCCGCCCAGATCGCGAGCGGCAGGCCGATGGCGGCCTTCGCCGCCCAGTAGATCGCGTGGGCGAGCCCCGGCACCGCCCGGCGCAGCACGGCCTCGACCCCCTCGACGGCGGTGAAGAGCGCGACCGTGCCGGCGAACTGGCTCCAGAAGCCCATGGATCAGCGGATCGGCTCGTGGACGGTCACGAGCTTGGTCCCGTCCGGGAAGGTCGCCTCGACCTGCACGTCGTGGATCATTTCGGGCACGCCCTCCATGCACTGCGCACGGGTGATCACCTGCGCGCCCGCCTCCATCAGGTCGGCGACCGAGCGCCCGTCGCGCGCGCCCTCGACGACGAAATCGGTGATCAGTGCCACCGCCTCCGGGTGGTTGAGCCGGACGCCGCGGGCGAGCCGGCGGCGCGCCACCTCGGCGGCCATGGCGACGAGCAGCTTGTCCTTTTCGCGGGGGGTCAGTTTCACGGGCGCACCTCAGGAGGACCAGACGGCGGGCAGCGGGCCGAAGAGCGCGACGACGGGGGCGAGCGCGGCGCGGAGCGCGCGGGCGTCCGCCGCGAGCAGGCGGAGGACGAGGCGCCCGGGCATGGCCGAGGCGCCGGCGGCCTCCGGCAGGAGGGCGCGCACCGCGGCGAGACGGTCGGCCGCGTCGGGGCCCGCATAGAGCAGCGTCGCGGCGGCGCGGTGGCCGGCGAAGACGCCGGGGCGGGCGGCGATCTCGGCCACGGGGCCGCTGAGGCGGAGCGTGTCGGCGTGGAGGAGCCGGCCCCCGCGGGTCACGCGCCAGCGGTCGACGAGGTGGCCCCGGCGCACGGTCTCGCCCATCGCGGCGCGGCCGAGAACGACCGCCTCGAGCGCGAGGAGCCGCGCGTCGTCGGCCATCTCCACGTCGAGCGAGCGCTCGAGGCGCCCGCCGTCGAAGAGGATCGTCTCCTGCGGCAGCCAGCGCAGCCACGCGCCCGGGCCGAGGGCGAGCCGGGTGGCGACGCGCGCCTCCCCCGCGCTCGCGCGGTAGACGCGCTCGGCCGCCTGCGTGGTGACGGCGAGCGCGGCGCCTGCGCCCGCCTCGGCCTCCCAGGCGATGCGGTCGCCGCCCGTCAGCCCGCCCGCCGTGTTGATCAGCACCGCCTCCGGCGCGCCCGGCACCCGCGGCATCAGGCATTTCGCCGAACCCTCGTGGCGAAGCCGCGCGAGCCGCGAGCGCCCGCCCCTGAGGCGCACCGCCACCGCCGCGGCGCCCCGCGCCCGCGGCAGCCCGCGCGCGTCAGACCGACAGGCGGCGTCGAACATCGCTCTCGACCATCTCGGCGCGGCTCCCCTCGAGCACGATCTCGCCCCGGTCCATCACCGCGAAGCGGTCGGCGAGGTCGCGGGCGAACTCGAAATACTGCTCGACGAGCAGGATGGCCATGTCGCCGCGTGCCCGCAAGCGCTCGATGGCGCGGCCGATAT
>CAZWDE010000495.1:0-1864 GCA_964632555.1 uncultured Limibaculum sp. | reverse complement strand
TGTTGTGGCTCGAGCCGCCCACGGCCGCGTCGCCGCCATGGCCGGGATCGAGCACGATCACCCGCCCGGGCCGGTCGCCCGCCGCGGCCCGCGGCCCCCGGCTCTCGGCGCGCTCGAGCCGGCCGGCGCGGGCGGCGTCGATCACCTCGACGAAGCGGCGCGCCACGCGGGCGAAGCCCTCGCTCGTGCCGTGGATCTCGTCGGCCCAGTCCTCCGGGCGCGGCAGCGCGCCCCGGCAGTCGACCACATGAACGCCCGGATGCGCGGCGGCGAGACCGTCGAGCATCCCGTAGAGCGCGTCGATCAGGATCCGCAGCACCGCGCGCTGCAGCTCGGGCGCCTCGATGCGGAGCTGGCGGAGCGGCGCCCCGAGCCACTCGTCGGGCGCCGCCCAGATCGGGTCGCGCGCGTCGTCGGCGGCGCCGGCAAAGGGCACGTCGTAGCCGTGCACCACGATCGGCAGCGCCGCGAGGCCGGGGATCGCGCGCACCTCGCGGATCATCGTCTCGTAGGCGCCGCGCAGGAAGTCCATCTTGGCGCGGAGGCCCGCGCGGTCGATCAGCGCCTCGGCCGGCTCGTCGCCGCGCCGCGGCCGCAGAAGGCGCAGGATCTCGGGATTGCCGTCGCGGTCCTCGCCGATCACGTCGTTGCCGGCCGCCGAGAAGAGAAACGCCTCCACCCGGTCGGCGAGTTGCGCGAGGCTCCGCCGGTACTCGCCATCGGCGATGATCTCCTCGGCGGTCGCCCCGGCCGCGCCGAGGCTGCGGATCGTGTAGCGCTCCGTCAGATTGTCGATCACGTCGTCGAGGAAGATCGGGAACTGGAACCAGCTGTCGCCCTCGGAGACCAGCACCGGCCGGCCGTCGCCGCGCGCGATGCGCCGGTCGAAGAGGCTGCGTCGCCGCATGCGCGACCAGAAATTGCCGATGGCGAGCCCGCTTTCGAGCCGCAGCGCCTCCGGCGCGATCTCGACGGTCGCCGGATCGGGCACGAGAACCGGGCGGAACGGGCGGCGGCCGTCGCGCACGGGCTTGAAATAGGGGCGGAGCGCGCTCTCGGGCGTCTCGGGATCGGTCGCCATGCGCTCGAGGTCCTGGAACGAAAGCTTTGTGGGCATTGGGAAATCCTGCAGGTGATTCGGATAATTCGACGTTAAGTCGATTCGGTCCCGGTCGCAGGATGCAAACGTCACACATCGGCCCGGACCGGCGGCGGCGCGCGGCGGCAAACGAAAGGCGCCGGTCGGGCGCCCCGTTCCCGGCGCCGCGGCTCGGCCGGCGACGACGCGCACCCGCGCCGCCGGGCCGGCCTGTTCCTGGGGTGGGCGACGGAAAAGGCCGGGCGCGTGGCCCGGCCTCTCCTCGGTGGTCGGGGGCCGCGCGCGGCGGCCCCGGTGTGGTGTCGCCGGATCAGAAGAGGAAGATGTCCGGCGCGTTGTCGGCGTTGAGGACGGTGAACCCGTTGAGGTCGTCCTCGGTGTTGAACTCGCCGTCCGGCCCCGGATTGAAGAGCCCGGTCGCCGAGCCCGACATGTCCACTTCGCCAGCCACCGTGGTGGTGGTGAGGCCGAGGGCCGCCGCCGCGGTGTCAGTCGCGGCACCAACGGTGCCGGTCGAGCCGCTCACAAGGTCGTCCGCCGTGCCCGGCATCATGTCCGGGCCCTCGAGAAGAAGCGCCTCCCCGTTGACGTCGAGCAGCCGGTAGGTGCCGGACACCGACATCGTCGGGTCCATCGGATCCGGGGTCGCGGTGACCTCAAATATGAACCCGTCGTCGCCCGCCGGATTGAGCTCGAAGTCGCCGCCGTCCCCGTTCTGCAGCCGGATCGCGAGGTCCTGCTGGTCGAACACGTCGTCGATGTCGC
>CAZWDE010000494.1:0-1867 GCA_964632555.1 uncultured Limibaculum sp. | reverse complement strand
AGGTGGCGGGCCGGCCATCGCCACCGTATAGGGCGGAGAGAATGTGTAGTGTTGACTGCCCAACCAAAATCACGTCGAAGACACAACCCGCGAGGAAGACATGATTCTTGAATTGGCCGCGGCCGTCCAAATCGTCACTGCGGATGCGGAAAGTCGCAGACGTGCGTCATGCGACAATTTTTCGAACTATTCTGAAGCAGTGGAGTATTTCTGCAGACGAAAACCTGGGTGGAAGGGGCTGGACCGCGACAATGACGGTCGCCCCTGCGAATGTAATCCGGGAAACCGCTCGATGGACGACTGGACGTGCAAGCCCGATGCGCCGCGAGCCGCGCCGGATTGTCGGGCCATAGTGGATTGATCAGGCGCGGGCGGTGGGGTCGGTCAGCACCCGGTGCTCCTCGAGCGCGAAGCGGTCGGTCATGCCGGCGATGTAGTCCGCCACCACCCGCGCGCGCGCCGACGCGTCCGCGCAGCGGCGGCACTCGGCCGACCACTCCTCGGGCATCAGGCCCGGATCGGCGTGCAGGATGTCGAAGAGCTCCGTCACCACCCGCGTCGCCTTGATCCGCATCCGCTTGACCCGCCAGTGCCGGTACATCCGCCGGAACAGGAACCGCTTGATCGTCGCGATGTGCCCGGCCATCGCGCCCGAGAAGGTGATGACCGGCTGCCCGGCCGCCCGGATCGCGTCCGCCGAGCCCGCGCCGAGCAGCCCGAGCCGGTGCCCGCTCTCGGCGATCGCGTCCTCCACCATCATGCCGAAGACGCGCCGGAGCGCCTCATGCCGCCGCCGGCCCTCCTCGAGCCCCGGATAGAGCGCGTCGACCTCGGTGAAGCAGTCGCCCACCACCGGCAGCCCCTCGGCGTCGGCGAGCGTGAAGAGCCCGGCGCGCAGCCCGTCGTGGATGTCGTGGTTCACATAGGCGATGTCGTCGGCGAGCGCCGCCGCCTGCGCCTCGGCGCTCGCCTCGGTGTCGAGCGCGAGGTCGGGCCCGTCATACTCCGCGATCGCCGCCGGCAGCGGCTCCGCGCCCGCATAGACGAGCGGCCCGTTGTGCTTGGCGATCCCCTCGAGCGTCTCCCAGGTGAGGTTGAGCCCGTCGAACTCGGCATAATGGCGCTCGAGCCGGGTCACGATCCGGATCGCCTGCGCGTTGTGGTCGAACCCGCCATGGGGCGCCATGCACTCGGCCAGCGCGTCCTCGCCGGTGTGGCCGAAGGGGGTGTGGCCGAGATCGTGGGCGAGCGCGACCGCCTCGGCGAGGTCCTCGTTGAGGCGGAAGGTGCGGGCGATCGTGCGCGCGATCTGCGCCACCTCGATCGAATGGGTGAGCCGGGTGCGGTAATAGTCGCCCTCGTGCTCGACGAAGACCTGCGTCTTGTGCTTCAGGCGGCGGAACGCCGAGGAATGGATGATCCGGTCGCGGTCGCGCTGGAAGGGCGAACGGTGCTGGCTCTCGGGCTCCGGGTGGCGCCGGCCGCGCGTCGTCTCGGGGTGCACGGCGAAGGGCGCGAGGCTCTCCATCGGGGGGCTCCTCTTGCGGCTCGGGCCGGGATCGATACATCTGGGAGGAATTCGGTCAACCGCGTGGGAGGCGGCGATGGATCTGGCAGTTCCGGTGCGCGTGAGCGAGCGGGCCTTCGCGCGGCTCGCCGAGATCGCCGAGGGCGCGGGCGCGGCGAAGGCGCTGCGCGTCGCGGTGCTCGGTGGCGGCTGCTCGGGCTTCTCCTACGAGTTCGCGCTCGAGGACGGCCCGGCCGAGGGCGATCTCGTCATCGAGCAGGGCGGCCAGCGCGTGCTGGTCGACCCCGAGAGCCTGCCCTTCCTCGAGGGCTCGGTGATCGACTTCAAGGACGAGCTGAT
>CAZWDE010000493.1:0-1899 GCA_964632555.1 uncultured Limibaculum sp. | reverse complement strand
CCCGCCGCTTCGTGATGACCTATCCGAACGAGCAGCTGCCGGCGGGCCGGCCGCTGCGCATGGCCCCGGCGCACGACGCGATGACCCAGGCGGGCGCGCGCTGGGGCGTCTCCTGGGGGCTCGAGCTGCCGCTCTATTTCGCGCCGCCGGGCTTCGCGGAGGAGCCGACGCTGAAGCGCTCCAACGCCCACGGGATCGTCGCCGAGGAGTGCCGCGCGGTGCGCGAGACGGCGGGGCTCCTCGACACCGCGGGCTTCTCGCGCTTCGAGGTCACGGGCCCGGGCGCCGAGGCGTGGCTCGACCGGCTGATGGCCTCGCGCCTGCCGGGGCCCGGGCGCGCCCGCCTCGCGCCGATGCTCGCGCCGTCGGGGCGCCTCAAGGGCGACCTCACGGTGTTCAACTGGGGCGACGGCACCTGGTGGGTGATGGGCTCCTACTATCTCCGCGAGTGGCACCTCCGCTGGTTCGCCGACCACGCGGCGCCGGACGCGACGGTGCGCGACATCTCGGACGCGGTGGCCGGCTTCGCCGTCACGGGCCCCGCGGCGCGCCAGATCCTCGCCCGCACCACCGCCGACGACGTCTCCGCCGCCGCGCTTCCCTTCATGGGCTGCGCCGAGATCGATGTCGGCCTGATCCGCGCGCGGGTCGGGCGTCTCTCGGTGGCGGGCGAGCTCGGCTACGAGATCAACTGCGCCGCCGCCGAGCATGTCGCGCTCCGCCGCACGCTGCTCGAGGCGGGCGCGGCGCTCGGCCTGCGCGAGATCGGCTTCAACGCGCTCCTGTCGCTGCGGCTCGAGAAGAGCTTCGGCATCTGGTCGCGGGAGTTCACCCAGGGCTACACGCCCGGCATGACCGGGCTCGACCGCTGGATCGCGTGGGACAAGGACTTCGTCGGCCGCGAGGCGGCGCTCTCGGAGCGCCAGCGGGGCCCCGCGCAGCGCCTCGTGACCCTCGAGGTCGACGCCGACGACGCCGACGCCTCGGGCTACGAGCCCGTCTGGCGCGACGGGACCCGGATCGGCTTCGTCACCTCGGGCGGCTGGGGCCACACGCTCGGCAGGTCGCTCGCCATGGCCCTCGTCGCGCCCGGGCTTGCCGAGCCCGGCACCGAGCTCCGCACCCATGTCGTCGGCCGCGAGCGCGGCGCGGTGGTGATCCCGCCCTCGCCCTGGGATCCCGGCGGCGCCCGCATGAGGGCCTGAGGGGCCCGCCGCGCGCGGGCGGCCGGAGCCGCCCGCGGGCCGGGATCAGCCGGAGATCAGAGGAAGTCGTCGGCGCTCCCCGGCAAGGCGATGCCGTCCTCGAGCTCGTCCTCGGTCAGCGCGACGAGCTCCGGGCTCCGGGTGAAGGCCAGCATCACGTCGGCCCGGTCGAGCCGGCCCTCCTCGATCTGCCCGGCCCAGTAGCGCACCCCGTCCTCCTCGCCGTCGCGGCCGAGATTGTTGCGGTACATCTGCCGGACAAAGCCGTCGGGCTCGAGATCGTCGCCGTAGCGATCCTCGAATTCGAGGCTGTCGCCGAACGCCTCGGCCACCTTGCGGAGCGGCATGCCCCCGCGGAGCTGGTCGAGCCAGTAGGCGCCGCCCGCGTCCATGTCGCGGCCGAAGGCGATCCGGTAGATCCGCATCATCTCGCCCACCGGCAGGTCGTCGCTGTCGAACAGGACGAAGCTGTCGGCGAACTGCAGGACCTCGATGCCGAAGACCTCGTCGGTCTCGCCCTCGGCGTCGGTCACGGAGGTGCGCCCGTTCGGCTCCGACGCGATCGTGACCGAGCCCAGCACCTCGCCGAAGACCGCGGTGTCGACGCCGGCGCCGCCGACCATCAGGTCGTCGCCGTCGCCGCCCTCGAGGGTGTCGTCGCCATCGCCGCCGGCCATGGTGTCGTCGCCCGCGC
>CAZWDE010000492.1:0-1909 GCA_964632555.1 uncultured Limibaculum sp. | reverse complement strand
CGCCGCCGCGCGCGCGGCGCGTTTCGACCCGCGCGGCGGCTGGACCGGGGCCCGGTGGCCACCGGCACGCGCGGTCGCAGCCCGCCGCGCGCGGGACCTGCGGAGTGGCAGGGCGCCCGACGCGGCGGCTTTCGAGGCCGGGCCCGGTCAGAAGGTCTGGTCGTAGGCGCCGACCGAGGGCTCGGTGCGGATCACCGCGTCGAGCGCCTCGAAGATCGCGCGGAGCTCGTCGGCCGAGGCCGGGCTCTCGCACACCACCACGAGGTTCGGCGTGTTGGAGGACGCCCGCACCAGCGCCCAGGCCCCGCCCTCGAGCATCACGCGGGCGCCGTTCACCGTGACGACCTGCTCGATCCGGAGCGGGCCGAGGCGCTCGCCCGCCTCGCCCATCGCGACGAGCCGCGCCTGCAGCCGCTCGATGGCGGCGTATTTCTCCTCGTCGGGGCAGGCGGGCGACATCGTGGGCGTCGCGAAGGTCACCGGCAGCGCGCGGCGGAGATCGGAGAGCGCGCGGCCGGGATTGTTGTCGAGCAGCCGGCAGATCTCGACCGCGACGCGCAGCCCGCAGTCGTAGCCCCGCCCGATCGGCGGCGCGAGGAAGTAGTGGCCCGACTTCTCGAAGCCCGCGAGCGCGCCGGTCTCCTTCACCCGCCGCTTCATGTGGCTGTGGCCGGTCTTCCAGTAGTCCGCCACCGCGCCGGCCGCGACCAGCTCGGGATCCGAGGCGAAGAGGCCCGTCGACTTGACGTCGGCCACGAAGCGCGCGCCGGGGTGCCGCTTCACGAGGTCGCGCGCGAGGATGACGCCCATCTTGTCGGCGAAGATTTCCTCGCCCGTGTCGTCGACCACGCCGCAGCGGTCGCCGTCGCCGTCGAAGCCGAGCGCGAGGTCGGCGCCGCTCTCGCGCACCGCGCGCGCCATGTCGTGCAGCATCTCCATCGCCTCGGGGTTCGGGTTGTAGTGCGGAAAGCTGTAGTCGGGCTCGACATGGAGCGGCACCACCTCGGCGCCGATCCGCTCGAGCACCTCGGGCGCGACCCAGCCCGCGGTGCCGTTGCCGCAGGCGCAGACCACCCTGAGCGGCCGGGAGAGCCGGACATCGCCGACGAGATCCTCGATGTAGCGCTCGCGGATGCCGGGCACCGGCCGGAGCCGCCCGCCGTCGCGCAGCTGGCCGAGCCCCTCGAGCACGATCTGGCGGAGCCGCGCCATCTCGGCCGGACCGTGGGTCAGCGGCCGGTCGCAGCCGATCTTGACGCCCGTCCAGCCGTTCGGGTTGTGGCTCGCCGTGATCATCGCCACCGCCTGCGCCTCGAGATCGAACTGGGCGAAATAGGCCATCGGCGAGAGCGCGACCCCGATGTCGAGCACCTCGGCGCCGCCCGCCATCAGGCCGGTGACCACCGCCTGCTTCACCGGGAGCGAATAGGCGCGGTAGTCGTTGCCCACCACGACCCGCGCCGGCAGCCCCATCTCGTGGAGCTGCGTCGCGAGGCCGAGCCCGAGCGCCTGGAGGCCCATCAGGTTGATCTGCTCGGGGAAGCGCCAGCGCGCGTCGTACTCGCGGAACCCCGTCGGCGTGACCATCGGCACGGTCAGCTCGGCGACGGTGTTGGTCTCCACGGCGGTCAGCGGCGGGTCGGTCAGCATGCGAACGCTCCTCGGGGGGTGGGATGACGCGCGCGCGCTTAGCCCGCGAGCGTGGCTTTCGTGAGGCGGTCGAGCGCCGCGAGCCGCTCGAGCAGCGGGCCCATCTCGGCGAGCGGGATCATGTTGGGCCCGTCGGACGGGGCGCGGTCGGGGTCGGGGTGGGTCTCGACGAAGACGCCGGCCACCCCCACCGCCACGGCGGCGCGCGCGAGCACCGGCGCGTGCGCGCGGTTGCCGCCCGAGGCGCCGCCGAGCCCGC
>CAZWDE010000491.1:0-1918 GCA_964632555.1 uncultured Limibaculum sp. | reverse complement strand
ACGCTCTTCAACCGGCTCGTCGGCAAGCGCCTCGCGCTCGTCGACGACCGGCCCGGCGTCACGCGCGACCTCCGCGAGGGGGAGGCGCGGCTCGGGCCGCTCCGCTTCACCGTGATCGACACCGCGGGCCTCGAGGAGGCGACGGACGACAGCATCCCCGGGCGGATGCGCCGGCTCACCGAGCGGGCGATCGCCGAGGCCGACGCCTGCCTCTTCCTGATCGACGCGCGGGCGGGCGTCACGGGGCTCGACCGCCAGCTCGCCGAGATGCTGCGCCGCGCCCCCTGCCCGGTGATCCTCGCCGCCAACAAATGCGAGGGGCGCGCGGCCGAGCCGGGGCTCTACGAGGCCTTCGAGCTCGGCCTCGGCGAGCCGGTCGCGCTGTCGGCCGAGCACGGCGAGGGCATGGGCGACCTCCTCGCGGCGCTCGGTCCGGTCGCCGCCGCTCAGGAGGCCGAGGCCGAGGCGGCCCGCGCGATCCCGGGCGCTGAGGACGACCCGCTGGCCGAGCGCCGGCCGCTGCAGATCGCGGTCACCGGGCGGCCCAACGCGGGCAAGTCGACCCTCGTCAACACCATCCTCGGCGACGACCGGCTGCTGACCGGGCCCGAGGCCGGGCTGACCCGCGACGCGATCGCCGTCGAGGCCGACTGGGGCGGGCGCCGCGTGCGCATCTTCGACACCGCGGGTCTGCGCAAGAAGGCCAAGGTGCAGGAGACGCTCGACCGGCTCTCGACGGGCGACGCGCTGCGCGCGATCCGCTTCGCCGAGGTGGTGATCGTGCTGATGGACGAGGCGAGCGCCTTCGAGACGCAGGACCTGCGCATCGCCGATCTCGCCGAGCGCGAGGGCCGCGCGGTGGTGCTGGCGGTCAACAAGTGGGACCTCGTGGAGGCGAAGCCCGCGCGGCTTTCTGAGCTCCGCGAGACGGCCGACCGCCTGCTGCCGCAGCTCCGCGGCGCGCCGCTGGTCGCGATCTCCGGGCTGACCGGGCGCGGGCTCGACCGGCTCCGCGAGGGCGTCGAGCGGGTGCACGCCACCTGGAACCGGCGGGTGACGACCGCGAAGCTGAACGACTGGCTGGCCCACCAGCTCGAGCAGCACCCCCCGCCCGCGCCGGGCGGGCGGCGCATCCGCCTGCGCTTCATGACGCAGGTGCGGACGCGGCCGCCGGGCTTCGTCGTCTTCTGCTCGCGGCCCGAGGACCTGCCGGAGAGCTACACGCGCTACCTGATCGGCGGCCTGCGGCGCGATTTCGGGCTCGAGGGCGTGCCGCTGCGCCTCCACCTCCGCAAGGGCGAGAACCCCTATGCGCGGAGCTGACGCCTAGTCGCCGGCCGCGGCGCCGAAGCCCGCATAGCGGTCGCCGTGGCAGGTCGCGCAGGTGCCGGCGAAGGCGTCGGAGAAGGCCGTGCCGCGCGCGGTGATCACGACGATGTGGTGCAGCCCCGCGAGCAGCGCGAGGGTGCCGACGATGCCGACCGCGATCATCCAGGTCTTCATGGCCCCGTGCCTCGGATCCGCCGATGCCCGGCCCAGCATAGCACGGCCCGGCCCCCGCGGAACGGGGCCGATCGCGCCCCGCCGCCGCGTGCGCCCGGGAGGGCCCGGGTCGCCCCGCCCCCGGCGGTCAGGCGGACTTGGCGAGGTCCTCGACCATCTCGAAGGGCACGCCGGGCGCGTCCTTGGCCGAGCGGATCACCAGCGAGGTCTTGACCGAGGCGACATTGGGCGCGGCGGTCAGCTCGTCGGTCAGGAACTGCTGGAAGGTCGCCAGCGTCGGCGCCATGCATTTCAGGAGAAAGTCGATCTCGCCGTTCAGCATGAAGCACTCGCGCACCAGCGGCCAGGCGCGGGCGCGCTCCTCGAAGGCCGCGAGATCCTCGCCCGCCTGGCTCTTCAGGCTGACCATGGCGAA
>CAZWDE010000490.1:0-1920 GCA_964632555.1 uncultured Limibaculum sp. | reverse complement strand
GGGCGGGCGGGCGGGAGCGCCCGGGGGCACGGGACGCCGCCGCCTGCGCGCCCGCGCCGTCCCACACCGCGAGGCCGCCGAGCGCGAGCCGGCGCCAGTCGAAGCGCGGCCCCGGATCGATCTTGCGCGCGGGCGCCACGCAGGCGTGGCCCACCACCCGCTCGGGCGGGATCGCCCAGCGCGCCATCGCCGCGCCGAGCACCGCCTCGAGCGCGGCCATCTGCGGCTCGGGAAAGGGATGCGCCGCCGGCCCCGTCCCGGGATTGGCGAGCTCGATGCCGATCGAGCGCGAGTTCACGTCCGCCACGCCGCCCCAGCGGGCCACGCCGGCATGCCAGGCCCGCCGCGCCTCGTCGACGAGCCGCCAGACCCGCCCGTCGGCCGCGATCAGCCAGTGCGCGCTCACCTCGGCCGCCGGGTCCGAGAGCCGGGCCAGCGCCGCCTCGGCGCTCGCCATCCCCGTGTAGTGGATCACCGCCATGTCGGGCCGGGCGCCGCCGCGCCGGGGCCCGTGATTGGGCGAGGGGCGGTCGAGCACCGCGGCGCGCATCGGCGCCCGCGCTCAGCAGTCCGGCACGATGTCCGAGGGCTCGGCCGTGCCCCCGCCGTCCTCCATCCGGTGGTCCATCGAGAGCGCCGGGCGCTCGCAGCCGGCATCGCCCACGATCCGCGCCGGGATCCCGGCGACCGTCTTGCAGGCCGGCACGTCCTTCAGCACCACCGATCCGGCGGCGATCCGCGAGCAGTCGCCCACCCGGATGTTGCCGAGCACCTTGGCGCCGGCGCCGATCAGCACGCCCGAGCCGATCTTGGGATGCCGGTCGCCGCCCTCCTTGCCGGTGCCGCCGAGGGTCACCGAATGCAGCATCGAGACGTCGTCGCCCACCACGGCGGTCTCGCCGATCACGATCGAATGGGCGTGGTCGATCATGATCCCCCGGCCGATCCGCGCGCCCGGATGGATGTCGACGCCGAAGACCTCCGAGGAGCGCATCTGCAGGAAGAGCGCCATGTCGCGCCGCCCGGTGGTCCACATGAAATGCGCGAGCCGGTAGGCCTGCAGCGCGAGGAAGCCCTTGTAGTAGAGGAGCGGCTGGATCATGCGATCGGTCGCCGGGTCGCGCTCGTAGACCGCGAGCGTGTCGGCGCGCGCCGCCGCGCCCATCGCCCCGGTCTCGGCATAGGCGGCGTCGGCCATCTCGCGCACGAGGAGCGGCGACATCTCGGGGCTCGAGAGCTTCTGCGCGAGCCGGTAGGAGAGCGCGGCCTCGAGGCTCGGGTGGTGCAGGATCACCGAATGCGCCATGCTGGCCATGAAGGGCTCGGAGCCGGCGAGCCGCTCGCCCTCGGCGCGCATCCGCGCCCAGACGGGGTCGGCGGCGCCCGACGTGGCGGGGTCGCGCCCGTCGGTCGGGGCGCGGGGCGCCTCCGGCGCCGGCGGACGGCTCTCGCGGAGCCGGGGATCGATGGGGGTCTCGATGCTCATGCGCGCCTCCGGGTCTTGCAGGTCCCTCCGTGCCGCCCGAAAGTAAGGGTTCGCGCCCGCCAATGCCAATCGAGGATCGCGATGGAGAAGATGACGGATCCGGCCGACGCGCCGCTTGCGGCGATGCGCGCGCGCCTCGAGGCGGAGCGGGCCGAGCTCGCCGAGGCCGAGCGCCGCACCGCGGCCGACCGCGCGCCGGTCGCGCTCGACCAGCAGGCCGTCGGCCGGCTGTCCCGCATGGACGCGCTGCAGGCGCAGGCGATGGCGGCGGCGCAGTCGCGCCGGCGGGCGGCGCGGCGGCGGATGATCGAGGCGGCGCTGGCGCGGATGGCGGCGGGCGAGTACGGCTGGTGCGAGCGCTGCGGCGAACCGGTCGCGCCCGAACGGCTCGCGCTCGACCCGGCGGCGCCCCTCTGCCTCGACTGCGCGCGCAG
>CAZWDE010000489.1:0-1922 GCA_964632555.1 uncultured Limibaculum sp. | reverse complement strand
GCGGCCGGCCGGTGACCGCGCGCAGCGAGAGCGCGGCGCCGCCGCGCCCGTCGCCGTCCATCCGGGTGAGGACGAGGCCCGAGATGCCGATCCGCTCGTTGAAGTTCTCGGCGGTGTTGACCGCGTCCTGCCCGGTCAGGCCGTCGACCACGAGCAGCGTCTCGTTGGGCTTCGACTGGGCGCGCACCGCCGCGACCTCGGCCATCAGCTCGTCGTCGATCGAGAGCCGGCCCGCGGTGTCGAGCATCACCACGTCGTAGCCCGCGAGCGAGGCCTGCTGCCGGGCGCGCCGGGCGATCGCCACCGCGTCCTGCCCCGCGACGATCGGCAGGGTGTCGATCCCAGTCTGGCCGCCCAACACGGCGAGCTGCTCCATCGCGGCGGGGCGGCGCGTGTCGAGCGAGGCCATCAGCACGCGCCGGCCGTCGCGCTCCTTGAGCCGCTTGGCGAGCTTCGCCGTCGTCGTCGTCTTGCCCGAGCCCTGCAGCCCGACCATCAGGATCACCGCCGGCGGGCTGTCGATCCGGAGCCGGCCCGGATCGTCCTCGCCGCGCAGCATCGCCACGAGCTCGTCGTGCACGATCTTGACGACCATCTGCCCCGGCGTGACCGATTTCAGCACGGCCGAGCCGGTCGCCTTCTCCTGCACCCGCTTGATGAAGCTCCGCGCGACCGGGAGCGAGACATCGGCCTCGAGGAGCGCCACCCGCACCTCGCGCAGCGCGGTCGTCACGTCGGCCTCGGTGAGCGCGCCCTTGGAGCGCAGCGCGCCGAGGGCGCCGGACAGGCGCTCTGACAGGCTCTCGAACATCGCTCCTCCTCCGGCTCCGGACCCCGACCACCGACAAATAAGTATGGCGCCGGTGGGCGCAACGCGCTGACCGGCGGCGATCCCACGCGCGGTGGGACCGGAAGGCCCGAGCTCTTCCGGATGCGTCCGTCTACGTCGGCGCGGTGGCCCGCGTCAATCCCGCCACATCCCGCTTGATCGCCGACCGGCGCGCCGCGAGGATCGGGGCGGCGGCCCGAGGGGGATGGCGCGCAGACGGCCGGCCCGGGGTTCGCGAGGGAGGACGGCGTGTTCCGAAAGATCATGGTCCCGGTGGATCCGGGGGCGCCCGACATCGCGCGCAAGGCGCTCGAGATCGGCAAGTGGCTGGCGCGGCAGTCCGAGGCGGAGATCCTGCTCATCAGCATCGCCGAGCGCCCCGACAGCGAGGCGGCGGAGGCCGAGGCCGAGACGCGGCTGCAGGAGATGGTCGACGCCGAGCGGGGGGATCTGAAGATGGACGGCGTCCTGACCCTCGGCGGGCGGGTGGCCGACGAGATCCGCTACGCGGCCGAGGAGATGGGCGTCGACCTCATCGTGATGGCCAGCCACGAGCCGCGCATCTCCGACATGCTGTTCGGCTCGAAATCGGCGCAGGTAGCGCTGCACACGCATTGCTCGGTGCTGGTCGTGCGCTGAGCCGCGCTGCGCGCGCCCCGCGCGCTCAGCCGGCGACGTCGACGAAGGCGGCGATGCGGCCGCAGCCCACGAGCGGCTCGATCGCCGAGCGGCGCGAGAAGGCGCGGCCCCGGCTGCCGGGCGCCGTCGAGGCGAGCGGGACGCCGATCGCCTCCTCCTCGGGCCAGAGATGGGCGAAGGGCAGCAGCTGGACGACCGCGCCCGTGCCGTCGGCGGCGGGCCGCGCGCGCGCCCGCAGGTGGAGCCCGCCCGCGCCCACCAGATGCACGCGCCGCCAGCGGCTGTCGGGCGCGAGCTCGAGGCGGTGCACCTCGGCGCCGCCGACCGGCAGACAGGAGCTCCAGTGGCTCGAGAAGTCGAGCGTGATCCGGACCCCGATGGGCGCGGGCGCCGGCGGCGGGTCGCGCGGCGGGGCAGGCTCGGCCGCGGCCGCGGGCTCGCGGGGTCGGGCCGG
>CAZWDE010000488.1:0-1925 GCA_964632555.1 uncultured Limibaculum sp. | reverse complement strand
TCAATCGGCGCCCAATCCTGACCCTTGATCGGCGCCCAATTTTGACCCCCTGCGGGTGAGGGAGGTGCGGCGCCGGACTGACCGGCGCGGAGCCGAAGGCGGAGTGCCGGAAGCCCGGCAGCAGCGGTCTGCGGACGGTTCAGGCGCGGGTTTTGAAGCGCCAGCTCTCGTTGCCGGTCTCGACGATGTCGCAGTGGTGGGTCAGCCGGTCGAGGAGCGCGGTCGTCATCTTGGCGTCGCCGAAGACGCTCGGCCATTCACCGAAGGCGAGGTTGGTGGTGACGATGACCGAGGTCTGCTCATAGAGCCGGCTGACGAGATGGAACAGGAGCTGGCCGCCGCTCTGGGCGAAGGGGAGGCAGCCGAGCTCATCGAGCACGACGAAGTCGAGCCGGGCGAGGTG
Organism: uncultured Limibaculum sp.; assembly: GCA_964632555.1. Classification (GTDB taxonomy): domain Bacteria; phylum Pseudomonadota; class Alphaproteobacteria; order Rhodobacterales; family Rhodobacteraceae; genus Thermohalobaculum. The sequence continues at coordinate 1,522 of CAZWDE010000488.1, read as the reverse complement.
GTCGGCCAGGCACCCCTGCCGGCCGGATCGGGCCTCGCCCTCGAGCTTGTTCACGAGGTCGACGACGTTGAAGAAGCGGCCTCTCGCCCCGCCGCGGATGCAGGCACGGGCGATGCCGACCGCGATGTGGCTCTTCCCTGTCCCGGTGCCGCCGATCAGGACGACGTTGCGCTGCTGGGCGATGAAGCCGCCGCCGGCGAGGTCGCGGACCAAGGTCTCGTTGACCGGGGTCTCGGCAAAGGCGAAGTCCTCGAGTTCCTTGGCGAGCGGCAGCTTCGCGACCGTGATCTGGTACTTGATCGAGCGCGCCTGCTTCTCCGAGAGCTCGGCCGTCAGCAGGTCGCCGACGATCCGCTGCGGCTCGTGCTGGCGCTTGACCGCAGTGGCGACGATCTCGTCATAGGCGGCCTTCATGCCGAAGAGCTTCAGGCCGCTCATAGCCGCCAGGATCTCGGTCCGCTCCATCATATCGCTCTCCTGAGGCTGTCGTAACGGGCGCAGTCGGCGACCGGCTCGTGGGCAAGCCGGAGCGCGTCCGGCGTCATGATCGTCGCCGGCGGCCCGGGGTCGCGCTGTCGCGCGAGGATGTTGAGGATCACGTCGGCCGAGTGGACGCCCTCCCGGAGCGCCTCGGCGCAGGCCGCCTCGACCGCCGGCAGCCCATCGCTCAGCACCGCGCCGAGGATGTCGACCATCTGCCGGTCGCCGTCGGGCACGGCCTTGAGCTTGCGCCGCACGCGCTCGATCGCGCCGGGCAGGACCCAGTCCTTGAAGGGCGCGCCGTTGCGCAGGGCACCGGGCTTGCGCGCCAGGACCGGCACGTAGTGCCAGGGATCGTACACCGTGGCGCCCCGGCCGAAGGCCCGGCGGTGCGCTCCCACCACCTTGCCGTCCTGGCGGATCTCGATCCGGTCGGCATAGGCGCGGACCTCGACCGGCCGGCCGACCGCGGCGGCCGAGACCGAGTACTTGTTGCTGTCGAAGCGGACGAGGCACGTCTTCGAGACCGAGGCCGTGACGGCGTGGAAGCCGTCGAACCGCCCGCGATAGGGCACGAGGCTCGCGCGCTCGGCTTCGAACATCTCCCAGATCGTCCTGTCGCGGATCTCGGGATGCGGCTGCGCCCGCGCCCAGGCGATGCAGCGGTCGAGGAGCCAGGCATTGAGTTCCTCGTAGCTCCTCGCCCGCACCCGCGGCGCGAAGAAGCGCTGCCGAACCGTGCCCACCTGGTTCTCGACCTGCCCCTTCTCCCAGCCCGCGGCCGGCGTGCAGGCGACCGGCTCGACGAGATAGTGGCCGCACATCTGCTGGAAGCGGCGGTTGTAGGCCCGCTCCTTGCCGACGAAGACCGTGTCCACCGCGGTCTTCATGTTGTCGTAGATCCCACGCGTGCAGGCGCCCTTGAAGAACGCGAATGCCCGGTCGTGGGCATCGAACACCATCTCCTGGCTCTCGCGCGGATAGGCCCGCACGAACGGCATCCGGCTGTGGCAGAGCCGCAGGTGCGCCACCTTCACAATCG
>CAZWDE010000487.1:0-1934 GCA_964632555.1 uncultured Limibaculum sp. | reverse complement strand
GATCCATGTGGGCCCGCCGCCCGCGGCGCAATCCTACATCGTGATCGATAACATCCTCAGCGCGATCCAGCAGTCCGGCGCGCAGGCGGTGCATCCCGGGTACGGGTTTTTGTCGGAGAACCCGAAATTCGCCGCCGCGTTGGCCGAGGCAGGCGTGGCCTTTATCGGCCCCCCGCAAAAGGCCATCGAGGCGATGGGTGACAAGATCACCTCCAAAAAACTCGCCCAAGAGGCCGGGGTTAGCACGGTACCGGGCTATATGGGCCTTATCGATGACGCCGATGCGGCGGTCAAAATATCCGGCGAGATCGGCTATCCGGTGATGATCAAGGCCTCCGCGGGCGGCGGTGGCAAGGGGATGCGGATCGCCTGGAACGAGGCCGAAGCGCGTGAGGGGTTCCAAAGCTCGAAGAACGAGGCCGCAAGCAGCTTTGGCGACGACCGCATCTTCATCGAGAAGTTCGTCACGCAGCCGCGCCATATCGAGATCCAGGTGCTGGCGGACGCGCATGGCAACACCCTCCATCTCGGCGAGCGCGAATGCTCGATCCAGCGGCGCAACCAGAAGGTGATCGAGGAGGCGCCCTCGCCCTTCCTCGACGCCGAGACCCGCGCCGCGATGGGCGCGCAGGCCTGCGCGCTGGCCCGCGCGGTCGGCTACCGCTCGGCCGGCACTGTGGAGTTCATCGTCGACCAGCAGCGCAACTTCTACTTCCTCGAGATGAACACGCGCCTGCAGGTCGAGCACCCCGTCACCGAGCTCGTCACCGGCATCGACCTCGTCGAGCAGATGATCCGCGTCGCCGCCGGCGAGCCGCTCGCGCTCGCCCAGGACGACATCCGCCTCGAGGGCTGGGCGATCGAGAGCCGGATCTACGCCGAGGATCCCTACCGCAAGTTCCTGCCCTCGATCGGGCGGCTCACGCGCTACCGCCCGCCCGCCGAGACCGAGGGCTACCGGCCGGGCACCGCGCCGGGCGCGGCCGGCGAGGCGGTGATCCGCAACGACACGGGCGTCTACGAGGGCGGCGAGATCTCCCGCTTCTACGACCCGATGATCGCCAAGCTCTGCACCTGGGCGCCCGACCGGGCGGGCGCGATCGAGGCGCAGCGCCGCGCGCTCGACGCCTTCGAGCTCGAGGGGATCGGCCACAACATCCCGTTCCTGCAGACGGTCTACGACCACCCGCGCTTCGTCGAGGGACGGATCACCACCGCCTTCATCGCCGAGGAGTTCCCCGACGGCTTCCACGGCGCGGTGCTGCCCGCGCCGGTGCTCGACGATCTCGCGGTCGCCTGCGCGGCGATGAAGAGCGTGGCCGACGAGCGGGCGCGGTCGATCTCCGGCCGCCTGAGGGACGAGCCGCCGTCGTCGCGGTTCGCCTACACGGTCGATCTCGCCGGCGCGACGCGCGAGGTGTCGGGCGAGACCTCGCGCGCCATGCTGCCGGACGACCGCACGGTCGTGACCCCCGGGGCGGTCGAGGTCGAGGCGCGGCTCGGGGGCGACGACGGCGCCGCGGTGCGGGGGCGCGTCGACTGGTTTCCGGGCCGCACGCTCGCCCGCGTCCGGATCGCCGACCGCGCGGCCGTCCTCAGGGTCGAGAGCCGCGCCGAGGGCTTCCGCATCCGCTACCGCGGCGCCGATCTCGAGGTGACGGTGCGCCGGCCGCGGGTGGCCGAGCTCGCCCGCGTCATGCCGGTGAAGGCGGCGGCCGACACGTCGAAATGGCTGCTCTGCCCGATGCCGGGGGTCGTCGTCTCCGTCGCCGTCGGCACCGGCGAGGAGGTGCAGGAGGGCCAGGCGCTCTGCACCGTCGAGGCGATGAAGATGGAGAACGTGCTCCGCGCCGAGCGCCAGGCCATCGTCAAGGCGATCAGGGCCGCGCCCGGCCAGTCCCTCTCCGTCGACGACGTGATCATGGAATTCGAAT
>CAZWDE010000486.1:0-1942 GCA_964632555.1 uncultured Limibaculum sp. | reverse complement strand
CACCGACGGGCAGATCTTCCTCGAGACCGACCTCTTCTACCAGGGCGTGCGGCCCGCGGTGAACGTCGGCCTCTCGGTCAGCCGTGTGGGCTCCTCGGCGCAGACCAAGGCGATGAAGTCGGTCGCCGGCAAGATCAAGCTCGAGCTGGCGCAATACCGCGAGATGCAGGCGTTCTCGCAGTTCGCCTCGGACCTCGACGCGGCGACGCAGCGGCTGCTCAACCGCGGCGCGCGGCTCACCGAGCTGCTGAAGCAGCCGCAATACAGCCCGCTGACCAACGCCGAGCAGGTCTGCGTGATCTTCGCGGGCACGCAGGGCTATTGCGACGACATGCCGGTCGCCAAGGTGGGCAAGTTCGAGGAGGCGCTGCTCTCCGAGCTGCGCACCCGGCACGAGGATCTGCTCAACGACATCCGCGACAACGACCGCAAGGTCGAGAAGGATCTGGCGGACAAGATCCGCAAGGTGATCGAGAACGTGAAGAAGTCCTTCGCCTGATCGGGCCGCCGATCCCGGGCCTTAGACGAGCGGAGGGGCGCGATGCCGAGCCTCAAGGACCTGAAGAACCGGATCAACTCGGTCAAGTCGACCCGGAAGATCACGTCGGCGATGAAGATGGTCGCGGCGGCCAAGCTGCGCCGCGCGCAGGAGCAGGCCGAGAACGCCCGTCCCTACGCCGAGCGGTTCGACGCGGTGCTCGCCAACCTGACCCGCGCGACGCAGGACAGCCCGGGCGCGCCGCGGCTCCTGACCGGCACCGGCAAGCGCGACGTGCGGCTCTTCATCGTGGCGACCGCCGAGCGCGGGCTCTGCGGCGGCTTCAACAGCTCGATCGCCCGCCTCGCGCGGCGCGAGATCCTGTCCCACCGCGACGGCGGCGGGACCGCCAAGATCTTCACCGTGGGCCGCAAGGGGCGGGACATCCTGAAGCGCGATCTCGGCGACCTGATCGTCGATCACGTCGAGTTCTCCGACGTCAAGCGCATCGGCTACGCGCAGGCGGCGCAGGTGGCCGAGAACGTGCTCGCCCGGTTCGACGCCGGCGAGTTCGACGTGGCCACGCTCTACTACAACAAGTTCAAGTCCGTGATCAGCCAGATCCCGACCGCCCAGCAGCTGATCCCGGTGCCGGTCGAGGCCGCGGACGGCGAGGCCGAGGACGGCGCCTCGGCGCTCTACGAGTACGAGCCGACCGAGGAGGAGATCCTCGCCGATCTGCTGCCGCGCAACCTCGCCGTGCAGATCTTCCGCGCGCTTCTCGAGAACGCGGCCTCCGAGCAGGGCGCCCGGATGAGCGCGATGGACAACGCGACCCGCAACGCGGGCGAGATGATCGACCGGCTCAATCTCGAATACAACCGCTCGCGCCAGGCGGCCATCACCAAGGAACTGATCGAGATCATCTCGGGCGCCGAGGCGCTCTGACGAGGCAAGGAGAGACCCCATGACCCAGGCTGTGGGCCAAATCCATCAGGTGATCGGCGCCGTGGTGGACGTGAAGTTCGACGACCATCTCCCGGCGATCCTCAACGCGCTCGAGACCGAGAACCGCGGCAGCCGCCTCGTGCTCGAGGTGGCGCAGCATCTCGGCGAGAGCACCGTGCGCTGCATCGCGATGGACGGCACCGAGGGCCTGGTGCGCGGGCAGGAGGTGCGCGACACCGGAAAGCCGATCGCGGTGCCGGTGGGCCGCGCCACGCTCGGGCGCATCCTCAACGTGATCGGCGAGCCGGTCGACGAGGGCCCGGCCGTCGAGGCCGACGAGTACCGCCCGATCCACCAGCCCGCGCCCGAGTTCGTCGCGCAGTCGACCGAGGCGGGGATGCTCGAGACGGGGATCAAGGTGGTCGACCTGCTCGCGCCCTACGCCAAGGGCGGCAAGGTCGGGCTCTTCGGCGGCGCGGGCGTCGGCAAGACCGTGCTGATCATGGAGCTGATCAA
>CAZWDE010000485.1:0-1945 GCA_964632555.1 uncultured Limibaculum sp. | reverse complement strand
GCGTCTCGCCCTTCCAGGCGTAGACGGAGATGCCCCCCGGATCCTCGGGCGTGCCCTCGGGCCCGACGACGACGGCGGCGGCCGCCTCGTCCTGCGTCGAGAAGATGTTGCAGGACGCCCAGCGCACCTCGGCGCCGAGCGCGGTCAGCGTCTCGATCAGCACCGCGGTCTGGATCGTCATGTGGAGCGAGCCCGAGATCCGCGCGCCCTTCAGCGGCTTCCGGCCGCCGAACTCCTCGCGGCAGGCCATCAGCCCCGGCATCTCGGTCTCGGCGATCTCGATCTCCTTGCGGCCGTAATCGGCGAGCGCGAGGTCGGCGATGGCGTGGTCCTTCATGCGTCGGGGCTCCCTCGAAATGCGGCCGTCGGCGGGTGGCGACCCGCGCCGCGGTGCCGTCCCGGTAGCAGGCGCCCCGGGGGGCATCAAGCGCGCGCGACGCCGCGCTCCGGGCGATCCCGCGGCGGCCCGCCTCGACAGCCGGGGCCCGAGCGCCTAGACCGGAGCGCGGGCACGGTCGGCGGGGCGATGGCGGAACAGGCGCGGGCGTGGCAGCGGATGCTCTCGGGGCGCAGGCTCGACCTGCTCAACCCCTCGCCGCTCGACATCGAGATCGAGGACATCGCCCACGGCCTCGCCCGCGTCGCCCGCTGGAACGGCCAGACCACGGGCGACCACCCCTACACGGTCGCCGAGCACTGCCTCCTCGTCGAGCGCATCGTGGCGCGGCTGAAGCCGCGGGCGAGCCGGACCGATCGGCTGACCGCGCTCCTCCACGACGCGCCCGAATACGTGATCGGCGACATGATCAGCCCGTTCAAGGCGGCGATCGGGCTCGACTACCGCGCCTTCGAGGCGCGCCTCGCCGCGGCGGTGCACATCCGCTTCGGCCTGCCGCCGGAGGCGCCGGAGGCCCTCGCGAAGCTGATCAAGCGGGCCGACCGCCACTCGGCCTGGTTCGAGGCGACCCAGCTCGCGGGCTTCACCGAAGCCGAGGCGGCGCGCTTCTTCCCGCGCCCGCGCTTCCGCGGGGCCGACGCGATCCGCCTCGCGCCGCATCCGACGGGCGCGGTCAAGGCGGCCTTCCTGGCGCGCTTCGCGGCCCTCTCGGAGGGCGCGCCGTGAGCGGGGGCGCCCGGCCCGCGAGCGCGGCGATCCAGGTGGAGCTGTCGGCGGTGATCTTCGCGCTCGCCGAGCGCGGCGGCCGGATCGAGCCGATGGTGCTCACCCCGGAGCAGCCGGGCGGGCGCGATCTGCCGACGGCGGCCTTCGACCCCGGGCGCGACCGCACGCTGCAATCGGCGCTCCGCGTCTGGGTGGCCGAGACGACCGGGCTCGAGCTCGGCTATGTCGAGCAGCTCTACACCTTCGGCGACCCGGTGCGCAGCGGTCGCGGGCCGGCGCCGCACACGGTCTCGATCGGCTATCTGGCGCTCGCGGGGCCGCGCGCGGCGGGTCCCGGCTGGACGCCCTGGAGCCACTGGTTCCCGCAGGAGGACATGCGCGACGGCCGGCCGCCCGCGATCGGCGCGGCGATCCTGCCCGCCCTCGAGGCCTGGGCGGGCGGCGCGCCCGACCGGGTGGAGCGGGTCGGCCTCCTCTTCGGCGCCCACGGCCATCCCTGGCGCGACGAGCTGGCGCTGGAGCGCTACGAGCTGCTCTACGAGGCCGATCTCGTGCCGGAGGCGCATCGCGACCGCGGCGCTGCGGTGCCGGCGCTGCCGCCGCTCGGCGAGCCGCTGCCGCGCGATCATCGCCGGATCATGGCCACCGGCATCGGCCGGCTGCGCGGCAAGCTGAAATACCGCCCCGTGCTATTCGAACTGGTGGGCGAGGCGTTCACGCTCTTCGAGCTGCAGCGCGCCGCCGAGGCGGTCTCGGGCGTGGCGCTCCACAAGCAGAACTTCCGCCGCATGATCGAGCGCTCGGGCCTCGTCGAGCGCACCG
>CAZWDE010000484.1:0-1957 GCA_964632555.1 uncultured Limibaculum sp. | reverse complement strand
TCGCCGAGGTGATCAACGCCGGCACCGGCACGGTCTGCCTCGTCGGCAAGGCGCACGACTTCCATGTCGAGCGCGCGCTCGGGATCGGTCTCGAGGAGAACCTCGCCAACATCCGCGAGAGCTTCCGCCACCTGACCGCCCTCGGCCGCGAGACGCATTACGACGCCGAGCATTTCTTCGACGGCTGGCGTGCGAACCCCGCCTATGCCGCGGCCTGCCTCGAGGCCGCGCTCGAGGGCGGCGCCGGGTGGATCGTGCTCTGCGACACCAATGGCGGCACGCTGCCGGCCGAGATCGGCGAGACCGTGGCGGCGGTGACGGCCCGCTTCCCCGCGGCGCGCGTCGGCATCCACGCGCACAACGACACCGAGCAGGCGGTGGCGGCGAGCCTCGCGGCGGTCGAGGCCGGCGCGCGCCAGATCCAGGGCACGATCAACGGCCTCGGCGAGCGCTGCGGCAACGCCAATCTCTGCTCGATCATCCCGACGCTGATCCTGAAGCCGCGCTATGCCGAGCGTTTCGTCACCGGCGTGTCGGGGGACGCGCTCGCCGGGCTCCGCCGCGTCTCGACGCTGCTCGACGAGTGCCTCAACCGCGCGCCGAACCGGCAGGCGCCCTATGTCGGCGCCGGGGCCTTCGCGCACAAGGCGGGGCTCCATGCCTCGGCGATCCTCAAGGACCCGACGACCTACGAGCACGTCGCGCCCGAGGCGGTGGGCAACGCGCGCGTCATCCCGATGTCGAACCAGGCGGGGCGGTCGAACCTCGCGCGCCGGCTCGCCGAGGCGGGCATCGAGGCGGACCGCGACGACCCGCGCCTCGGGCGGCTGCTCGCCGAGGTGAAGGAGCGTGAGGACCAGGGCTGGGCCTACGACCGGGCGGAGGCGAGCTTCGAGATCCTCGCGCGCCGTCATCTCGGCCTGATGCCGCGCTATTTCGAGGTGGACCGCTACCGCGTCTCGGTCGAGCGGCGCTTCGACGCCGAGGGGCGGCGGGTGACGGCCTCGGAGGCCGTGGTGGTCGTCCATATCGACGGCGAGCGGATGATCTCGGCCTCCGAATCGCTCGATCCCGTGAGCCTCGAGGACCAGGGGCCGGTCAACGCGCTCGCCCGCGCGCTCCGGCGCGACCTCGGCCGCTACCAGCCCTTCATCGAGGACGTGCGGCTGACCGATTTCCGCGTGCGCATCATCGGGCAGGGAACCGAGGCGGTGACGCGGGTGCTGCTCGAGAGCACGGGCGCGGACGGCGCGCGCTGGTCGACGCTCGGGGTCTCCGCCAACATCGTCGATGCGTCCTTCCAGGCGCTCGAGGACGCGATCCTCTACCGGCTCGTCCGCGCGGGCGCCCCCTCGGCCGCGGGCTGAGCGTGGCGGCGCCGGATCTCGGGCCGGTCGCCGAGACCGTCCGGCGCTACGACCCCGCGCTCTTCGCGACCGCGCTCTTCGCGCCGGAGCCCGGGCGGGGCCGGCTGATGGTGCTCTACGCGGCCGACATCGAACTCGCCCGCGCCGCCCACGCGGCGCGCGCGCCGGAGGCCGGCCCGATCCTCGCGGCGATGCGGCTGCAGTGGTGGCGCGACGTCGCGGCCGCGGCGGGGCAGGGCGAGCCCCCGGCGCACGAGATCGCGGGGCCGCTCGCCCGCCTCGTCGCCGAGGGGCGCATCGCAAGGGCCGAGATCGACGCGATGGCCGACGGCTACGCCATGGAGGCCGAGCCGCTGACCGAGGAGACGCTCGCCGACTGGGCGCGGGCGCGCTTCGGCGCCCGGTTGCGGGCGGCGGCCGCGGCGCTCGGCGCGGCGCTGGCCGAGGCGGTGGCCGAGCCGGCCGGGCAGGCCCTCGGGCGGGCCTTCCTGCTGCGCTCGGCCGCGCCGCTGGCGCGCGACGGCCGGGCGCTGGTTCCCGGGGTCGAAGGGCGGATGCAGGCCGATCTCGCCGACGGGCGCGCGCCCGAG
>CAZWDE010000483.1:0-1963 GCA_964632555.1 uncultured Limibaculum sp. | reverse complement strand
CTTCGAGAGCGGCATGTATCGCAAACTCGCGGCCGAATGCCAAACCCAATTCCCCCGATCGCAGCACCCCGATCCGGGGCAGATCGCCCGCCAGCCGCGCGAGCTTGGCCCGCCCGTCGGCCGCCGCGTCCGCCGCGGTCAGCAGGACCCCGGCGCGGCCGCTCTCGAGCGCGAAGCGGGTCTTCTCGAAGCCCGTCACCGCCTGCCCGGCCTTGCGCGCCAGCGCGATCTGCGAGACCAGCCGCTCGGCGAGCAGGCGCTCGAGCAGGTCCGCCAGCCCCTCGGGCGGCGCCGTCTCGGCCCGGAACGCCCGGCTGAAGAGCCGCTTGGCGGCCGCCCGCTCGGCCAGCGCGCGATCGGCGGTCAGCCAGACGCCGCGGCCCGGCAGGCGCTCGGCGAGATCGGGCACGGCGCGCCCCTCGGGATCGCGCACGAAGCGAATCAGCCGGTCCGTCGGCCCGCTCTCGCCCGTCGCGATGCAGCGCCGCTCGGGCCCCTCCGCGTCCCGGTCCCGGCGGCGCCCGCCCCGTGTCATGGCATCCCGTCCGTTCGCCGCGCCCGTGGTCACGCCCGGCTCTCCCCGCTTCCGTCAGACCCGGGCGTCGCGCCCGGCCGCGGCGGCCTCCTGGCCCTCGGCCCGCGCGTGGCCCCCGTCGATGTCGGCCTCCGCGCCGCCCTCGCCCGGCACCTCGATTTCCGAGGGATCGACCATGCCGAGATCGACGCGCGCCTTCATCACCAGATACTGCGCCTCCTCGAGACCGACGTCGAACGGCTCGAGGATCCCGTCGTCCTTCACGCGCTTGCCGTCGACCGTGGTGTAGCCGCCGGCGAGCTCCCAGTCGGCGCAGGTCGCGAATTCCTCCAACGAGGTAATGCCCTCCTTGGCGAGCGCCAAGACCATCTGCGGCGTCAGCCCCTCGAAGCCGATCAGGTCGTCCTGCGCGCCCAGCTCGCGCGCCTCCGCGAGCGCCTTCTGGTTGACCTCCTCGAGGCTCTCGCGGGCGCGGGCCTGCAGCTCCTCCGCCGTCTCCTCGTCGAAGCCGTCGATCGAGGAGAGCTCGTCGAGCTCGACGAAGGCCACCTCCTCGAGCGAGCTGAAGCCCTCGGAGACCAGAAGCTGCGCCACCATCTCGTCGACGTTGAGCGTCTCCATGAACATCTGGCTGCGCTCGTTGAACTCCTGCTGGCGGCGCTCGGACTCCTCGGCCTCGGTCATGATGTCGATGTCCCAGCCGGTGAGCTGGGAGGCGAGGCGCACGTTCTGCCCGCGCCGGCCGATCGCCTGGCTGAGCTGCTCGTCGGGCACCACCACCTCGATCCGCCGCGCGTCCTCGTCCATCACCACCTTCACCACCTCGGCGGGCTGGAGCGCGGAGACGATGAACGAGGCCGCGTCGTCGACCCACGGGATGATGTCGATCTTCTCGCCCTGCAGCTCGGACACGACCGCCTGCACGCGACTGCCGCGCATGCCGACGCAGGCGCCGACGGGGTCGATCGAGCTCTCGTGGGAGACCACGCCGATCTTCGCCCGGCTGCCGGGGTCGCGCGCCACCGCCTTGATCTCGATGACGCCGTCGTAGATCTCCGGCACCTCCATCATGAAGAGCTTGGCCATGAACTCGGGCGCGGTGCGGGAGAGGAAGATCTGCGGGCCGCGCGGCTCGCGGCGCACGTCGCGGATATAGGCGCGCACCCGGTCGCCCACGCGGTAGCTCTCGCGCGGGATCAGCTGGTCGCGGCGCAGGATGCCCTCGGCCCGGCCGAGATCGACGACGACGTTTCCGTACTCCACCCGCTTGACGACGCCGTTGATGATCTCGCCGACGCGGTCCTTGAACTCCTCGTACTGGCGCTCGCGCTCGGCCTCGCGCACCTTCTGCACGATCACCTGCTTGGCGGTCTGCGCGGCGATGCGGCCGAAATCCATCGGCGGCAGCGGCTCGGTGATGAAGTCGCC
>CAZWDE010000482.1:0-1966 GCA_964632555.1 uncultured Limibaculum sp. | reverse complement strand
CGATCATCACCCAGGCGATGACCTATGCGCTGATGCTCGCCTTCTTCCGCAACGACATGGGGTTCGGCGGCAACAACGGGCTGACCGACTTCAAGGACGTGCTCGGCTTCGACCTCTCGGCCGACGCGACGCGCGCCGGGCTCTTCGTCGCCTCGGCGGCGGCGCTGGCGCTCGGCTTCCTGATCTGCCGGGCGATCGCCGCCTCGCGCGCGGGGCGCGTGCTGATCGCGGTGAGGGACGCCGAGGCGCGGGCGCGCTTCCTCGGCTACCGGGTGGAGCGCTACAAGCTCTTCGTCTTCACCCTCTCGGCGATGATGGCGGGCGTCGCGGGCGCGCTCTACGTGCCGCAGGTCGGGATCATCAACCCCGGCGAGTTCTCGCCGGCCAACTCGATCGAGATCGTCATCTGGGTCGCGGTCGGGGGCCGGGGCACGCTCGCCGGCGCGGCGATGGGCGCGGTCGGCGTCAACGCGCTCGAGACCTGGTTCACGACCCTCGCGCCCGAACTCTGGCTCTTCGCGCTCGGCGGTCTCTTCGTGCTCGTGACGATCTTCCTGCCGAAAGGGATCGCCGGCGCGCTCGGCGCGATCCGCCGGCCCCGCGCGCGGCCGCGGCCCGAGACGCGGGCGGCGGAGTAGCCCCATGGTGCGCCAGGCGGCGGGCTCGATCCTCTATCTCGACGGCGTCTCGGTGGCCTTCGACGGGTTCCGCGCGATCGACGCGCTCTCCCTCGTGCTGCGGCCGGGCGAGATGCGCGCGATCATCGGGCCGAACGGCGCGGGCAAGACGACGATGATGGACATCGTCACCGGCAAGACGCGCCCCGACGCGGGCGACGCGCTCTTCGACGGCGAGCACGACCTGACGCGCCTCGACGAGACCGAGATCGCGACGCTCGGGATCGGGCGGAAGTTCCAGAAGCCGACCGTCTTCGAGACGCTGACGGTCGAGGAGAACCTGCTGCTCGCGCTCGCCGGCAAGCGGGGGGTCTTCGAGACGCTCCTCGCACGTCTCACGCTCGCGGAACGCTCGCGCATCGACGCGCTCCTCGCGCGGATCCGTCTCGGCCACCGGCGGGAGGCGCTTGCGGGCAGCCTCTCCCACGGGCAGAAGCAGTGGCTCGAGATCGGCATGCTGCTGGCGCAGGACCCGAAGCTGCTGCTGATCGACGAGCCGGCGGCGGGGATGACCGACGCCGAGACCATGGAGACGGCCGATCTGCTGAGGGAGATCGCCGGCGAGCACTCGGTCATCGTGGTCGAGCACGACATGGCCTTCGTCCGCGCCCTCGGGGTGAAGGTGACGGTGCTCCACGAGGGCTCCGTGCTCGCCGAGGGCTCGATCGACCATGTCTCGGCCGATCCCCGCGTCGTCGAGGTCTATCTTGGACGCTAGCGTGGGGACCGCCGCGCCGGCGCTCTCGGTGGAGGGCGTCGCGCTCGCCTATGGCGCGGCGGAGGCGCTGCGCGGGGTCTCGATCGCCGCCGCGCGGGGCGAGGTCACGGCGGTGCTCGGGCGGAACGGCGTCGGCAAGACCTCGCTGATGCGCGCGATCGTCGGCCACCACCCGGTCTCGGCGGGGCGGATCGCGATCGAGGGGCGCGACGTGACGCGCCTCGCACCCTACGAGCGCGCCCGCGCGGGCCTCGCCTTCGTGCCGCAGGGCCGCGAGATCTTCCCCCTGCTGACCGTGCGCGAGAACCTCGAGACCGGCTTCGCCGGCCTGCCGCGGGCCGAGCGCACCGTGCCCGACGAGATCTTCGAGCTCTTCCCGGTCCTCTCCACCATGCTGCGGCGCCGGGGCGGCGATCTCTCGGGCGGGCAGCAGCAGCAGCTCGCCATCGCCCGCGCGCTCGTCACCCGGCCGCGGCTTCTCCTGCTCGACGAGCCGCCCGAGGGGATCCAGCCCTCGGTCATCAAGGATATCGGCCGCGCCCTAGAGAGCTTGCGGGGGCGGGGCGGCATG
>CAZWDE010000481.1:0-1976 GCA_964632555.1 uncultured Limibaculum sp. | reverse complement strand
CCCTACTGCACCCTCTGCGGCGCCGCGCAGGCCTATTTCACCGATCGGATGCCCGAGGGGGTCGAGCGGCCGATCCTCAGGACCTCGGGCCTCCTGATCCGCTCGAACAAGGTGATGTACGACATCCGGACCCACTCGGTCTTCGACACCTTCCTCGGCCATGCCGTCACCGGCCCGCTGGCCGAGCGCGGGGTCCGGCTCGAGCAGGCGAGCGTCGTGACCAGCGACTGGGGCTCGTGGAGGCGCGCGCATCCCGGGACAACGGTGCTGGTGGAGGCGCTGGCGCTCGGCCGGGACTTCGACTTCCGCAACGGCCGCGACGCCAACGGCCCGATCTTCCCGGTCGGCGACGTCGATCCGCGGCTGCCCGTCCACGAGGACGTCATCGGGGTCGTCACCGCGGCCGGGCGGCCGGTCGCCTTCCAGCGCAGCACCGCCGTCGCCGCGCTCACGGCGGGCGCCGAGGTGCGCTTCGAGGACGTCCGCCTCGTGCTCGACGCCGGCGGCATCCGGGCGGTCGACCGAGAGGGGCGCGACCTCGGCAGCCACGAGGCCTTCTGGTTCGCGTGGTCGCAGTTCCACCCCGACACGGCGCTCGTGATCCGCTAGGTTCGGCCGGCCCGGCGGCGATCGCAGCCGGGCGCCGTCGTCAGGACGTGGGACAGCGCGCGAGCGGGCCGTTGGAGACGAGGAAATCCCAGCGGATCGTCAGCCTGCCGCCCGAGAGGGTCATGCGCAGGACGTAATCCCGCACCGCATCCTCGCCGCACTGCGCGAAAGCGCCGGTGAACACCCCGCCGTCGCGGCGCTCGATCGGAAACCAGTCGAGCCGGCACGCGATCGGGCCCTGCCTCAGCCACTCCGCGCCGATCTCCAAAGGCTCCGCCCGGAAGGTCCGGCCCGGCAGGAGCGGCTCTCGGGCACACTGCTGCGCCGTGCCCCAGGTTCCGTACAGCGCGTCGCGCTCCTCTGCGGCGGCGGCGGCCGGGAGTGCCAGGAGGGCGATGACAAGGGCGTGGCGCATCGCCGTCCGATCGCCCTCCGCCGCCACGAAGGCAAGTCACGTCTCCTCGACCACCGGGCGCGTCGTCGGCCGGTCGCGGCCAGGACCCGAGCCCCGCGTCCGCCGCCGGGGCGCGGTCCGGGCGACGGGTGTCACAGAGGAATGACCGGGGGCAGCCGGCAGGATCGGGAATGTCACTCGACAGCCGGCCGAATCGACGCTGAACTCGTGCCATGCGCACCGTCATGCTCGGCCTCGCCGCCGCCCTCGTCCTCGCCGACCCGGCCCGATCCGAGACACCGGTCGATGTCGAACTCGTCCTCGCCGTCGACATCTCGCTGTCGATGACGGCCGGCGAGCTGGAAATCCAGCGCCGCGGCTACGCGGAGGCGCTGGTCAGCGACGAGGTCGTGGAGGCGATCCGCTTCGGCGGCCGGCACGGTCGGATCGCGCTCACCTATGTCGAATGGGCGGGGCCCTCGTCCCAGCGCGTGGTGGTCGACTGGACGCTCGTTCGCACGCTGGAGGAGGCGGAGGCCTTCGCCGCGAGGCTCACGACCGCCGTTCCCGACGCGCTCCCGCGCACCGCGATCTCGGGCGTCATCGACCATTCGATCCCGCGCTTCGAGGGCAACGGTTTCGCCGGGGACCGGCTGGTCATCGACATCTCGGGCGACGGGCCGAACAATGGCGGCCGACCGGTCCTCGCCGCACGGGCCGACGCCGCCGCCCGCGGCATCACCATCAACGGCTTGCCGCTGATGACGCTGGACGGGCGTTGGCCTCAGTTCAACCTCGACGATCTCGACGAATACTACCGGCACTGCGTGATCACGGGGCCGACCGCCTTCGTGATCCCGGTGCTGCGATGGGAGGATTTCCCGGATGCCGTGCGCCGGAAACTGATCCTCGAGCTCTCGGACCGGCGACCGGCGAGCGAGCCCCTCCACCGCGTCGAGGGCTATGACTGCCT
>CAZWDE010000480.1:0-1998 GCA_964632555.1 uncultured Limibaculum sp. | reverse complement strand
ATCAGCGTGATCCTCGGCGGCGTCGGCGGCGACGACGCGGCGGCCGCCGGCGCGCAGGCGGGCGAGCAGAAGCCGGTGAAGCGCGGCTCGGCGGACGACGCGGCCTTCATCATGGCGAACGCCGGCTCGGTGATCATCGTGCCGGGCTACGGCATGGCGGTGGCGCAGGCCCAGCACGCGGTGCGCGAGATGGCCGACAAGCTGAAGTCCCACGGCGTCGACGTGAAATACGCGATCCACCCGGTCGCGGGGCGGATGCCCGGCCACATGAACGTGCTGCTGGCCGAGGCGCAGGTGCCCTATGACGAGGTGTTCGAGCTCGAGGACATCAACAGCGCGTTCAGCCAGACAGACGTGGTCTACGTGATCGGCGCCAACGACGTGACCAACCCGTCCGCCAAGACCGACCCGAAGTCGCCGATCGCCGGCATGCCGGTGCTCGACGTCGAGAAGGCCAAGACGGTGCTCTTCGTCAAGCGCTCGCTCGGCTCGGGCTATGCCGGCGTCGAGAACCCGCTGTTCTTCATGGACCAGACCATGATGCTGCTCGGCGACGCCAAGAAGATGACCGAGGAGATCGTCAAGGCGATGGAGTGAGGCGCCTCGCCCGGCTGGGCCGGACCGCCGTCCTCGGCGGTCTGGCCGCGTGGGCGCTGGCCGTCGCGGCGCTCTGGGGGTTCCGGCGCGACCTGATCTACCCCTTCCATGTCTGGCCGGGAGACGCGCGGGCGGTGGCCGGCCCAGGCCGCGTGGTCGAGATGCCGGCGCCCGACGGGACGCCGCTCGCGGTCTGGGTCGCGCCCCGCCGGGACGGCCGGGTGATCCTCCATTTCGGCGGCAACGCGGGGATCCTGCCCGCCGACGCCTGGCGGATGCAGGCGCTCGTGGAGGCCGGACACGGCGCCGTGGTGATGAACTATCGCGGCGCGGGCGGCATGCCGGGGCGCCCCTCGGAGGCGGCGATCGCGGCCGACGCGCTCTCGGTCTACGACCGGCTGCCCGAGATCTCGGGGCTGCGCGCGGGCGAGGCCCCGGTGCTCTACGGCGCGAGCCTCGGCGCGGCGGTCGCGGTCCGTGTCGCGGCCGAGCGCCCGGCGGCGGCGGTGATCCTCGCCGCCCCCTTCGCCCGCCTCTGCGAGACCGCCGAACACCACTACCCCGTCGTGCCGGCCTGCCTGATCCTCTCGGACGAGCGCTGGGACAGCCTCGACCGCATCGCCCGGATCGACGCGCCGCTGCTCGTGCTCCACGGCGCCCGCGACCGCGTGATCCCGCTGGCCCACGGCGACCGGCTGCTCGCCGCGGCCGAGGAGCCGAAGCGCCTCGTCGTCTTTCCCGACGCCGGCCACGACGACCTGATCCGCCACGGGGCGGCGGACGCGATCCTCGGCTTCCTCGCCAGCCTGCCGCGCGGAGCGGTCACCCGTCCGTGACGAAGCGCGCCAGCGCCGCGTCGGTGCGCTCGAGCGCGGCCTCGGGCGGCAGGGCGCTGTAGCGGCCGTTCTCGGTCGCCACGAGGCCGTGCTCCAGCAGCTTCTCCATCGCGTCGTCGATCTCGAAATCCACCTCCATCCCGAAGCGGTCGCGCAGCCAGCCCTCGATGCGCGCGTCGAGGGTCGCGCGGTCGAGCGGCTCGCCGGCGCGCCACAGCAGGAACCAGGCGAGCAGCGCCTCCTTGACCTCGGATTCCTCCGACTGCCCGATCAGCGTGTCGAAGAAGCCGGCGTTGTTGTTCATGCTGTTGAAATAGGCGTTCTCGGCCACCTGCTTCTGATAGCGCAGCTTCTGCCGCTCGTACTTGATCCACTGGCGGGCGACGAAGCCGCCGAGCGCGCCGAGCCCCGAGAGCGCGGCGAGCGCCTGCTTGACCGAGTCGCCCTCGACCGTGCCCGAGATGCCGAGATAGGCCCCGATCACCACCAGCAGCACGGTGAGCGCCGGGCCGATGTTGAGCAGGATCGGGATCCCGCCCGCCACCGCCGGCACGCCGAGGATCAG
>CAZWDE010000479.1:0-2006 GCA_964632555.1 uncultured Limibaculum sp. | reverse complement strand
GCTTCGGACGCGAGCTTCTTGGAGGTGATCTTGTCGCCCATCGCCTCCATCGCCGCGGCGGGCGGGCCGATGAGCGCCACCCCCTCGGCCTCGAGCGCGGCGGCGAAGCGCGGGTTCTCCGAGAGGAAGCCGTAGCCCGGATGCACGGCCTGCGCGCCGGTGCGCCGCACCGCCTCGAGGATCCGCTCGATCCGGAGATAGCTCTCCGAAGCCGGCGCCGGGCCGATCGCCACCGCCTCGTCGGCGAGGCGCACATGGAGCGCGTCCTTGTCCGCGTCGGAATGGACGGCCACGGTCCCGATGCCCAGTCGCCGCGCGGTGGCGATCACGCGCACGGCGATCTCGCCGCGATTGGCAATCAGGATCTTCTCGAACATCGGCCGCGTTCCCTCCTCGCGTTCTCGTTGCGTCGCGATCCCCGGGGCCGGTCGGGCGCGTCGGGGCCGCGTCGGGACGCGATAGCCGAAAACGGCGGGCAGGGCGAGGGTCGCGCGGCTCAGCCCCGCGCCGGCAGCAGCGGCGAGCCCTCGCCATAGGGCGAGGGCGGCAGCGGCTCGGCCGCCTTGCGCTGCGCCCAGCCGGTCCACGCGTTGATGCGGTTGGGCTGGAAGAGATCCTCCAGAACCGCCTCGACGGCGTGGCTCGCGCGCCGCGGCGGCATCAGGGCGCCGACGAGCGTCGTCGCCGCCCGCGCCTCGGGCTCCGGGCGCACGCGGATCACCGGCAGGAGGCCCGGCACCCCCTGCAGCGCGCGCCAGAGGTCCTGCCGCGCCGCCGTCGCGAGCCAGAAGGCGAAGCGCACGGGCTCGGCCAGTTCGCCGACCTGCCAGCGGCTCTCGTGCGCGCGCGCGGCGAGGCCCCCGGAATGGATGAAGCTTGAGGGGAACAGCCAGACGGCGCCGCGGCGCTCGGCCCAGCGGAACTGCCCCATGCGCCGCCCCTCGGGCGTCCGGCGGCGCGCGTCGCGCCGGGCGAGCGCGAGGTCCTGAAGGTCGATCTCGACGGTCATGGCGGCGATCTACGGCCGCCGCCGCGGGGCCGTCAATCCCGCGCCGGGCTCACTCCTCGTCCGGCAGGCACACCATCACGCGCCAGGCGATGCCGACGAAGCCGAAGGTGACGCCGAAGGACATCAGCAGCACGATCAGCGGCACCAGCCCGTCCTCGGAGCCGTGCACGAGCGTGCCGAGCCCGCCGATGTCGAACCAGAGCAGCAGCAGCACGCAGGTCCAGCCGGCGGCGATGCCGTCCGCCGCCGAGATCGCGACATAGCGCATGAGCCGGTAGGGATCGCCCTGCTGTTTCGCCATCGCGCACCTCCGTTGGCCTCTCCCGGGAGAAATGGCCCCGCGGCGCGAAAGTTCCATGACCGGGATCAAGCGGCGCGCTCAGTAGCGATAGCAGCAGTGGCGCCGCCAGTACCGCCGCCGCGGCGGGCCGTAGGAGTAGGCGTAGTAGCCGTAGCGCGGGCCGTAGTAGCGCGGGCGCGAGGCCGCGCCCACCACCGCGCCGGAAGCCGCGCCCACCGCCGCTCCGACGCCGGGCGCGCCGACGATCGCGCCGCCGACGGCCCCGGCCGCCGCGCCCACGGCGGCGCCGCCGAGCACCGGCCCGGGACCGTAGTAGGGATGACCGAAACACCCGGCGAGGCCGAGGGTGAGAAGGGCCATGAGGCCGAGCGTCCTGATCTTCATGCGCGCCGCTCCCGTCCGTGTGGTCACGACGCTGCAACGCGCGGGCGCGCCGGCTCCGTCGGGGCTCACCAGCCGCATTTCGGGTCGAACCCCAGGGCGCCGCGAAACGGGAACCCGCCGGGGCCGTAGGCGCCGGGGCCGTACCACCGCCCCGGCCCCTGGCAGAGCCCCGCGGTGACGGGCCGCCCGTCGGAGGTGACGAGGTTGGTCGTCGCGCCGGGCCGGGCCGCTGGCGTGCCCGACGGGCGCTCGGGCGCCAGAGACGGCGCGCCGGCGCAGGCCGCGCCGCGCGCGGCGCGCGCCGTGGCGGCG
>CAZWDE010000478.1:0-2007 GCA_964632555.1 uncultured Limibaculum sp. | reverse complement strand
GCGCCTCGATCACGTCCTCGGGCCGCTGCACGAAGCTGAGCGCGATCCAGTCGACGCCGAGATCGAGCACGAAGGCGAGGTCGCGGTGGTCCTTCTCGGTGAGGGCGGCGAGCGGCAGCACCACGTCGGGCACGTTGACGCCCTTGTTGTTGGAGATCTCGCCCCCCGCGATCACCTCGCACTCGGCGTGGCTCGCGTCGCAGGAGACGACCTTGAGGCGGATCTTGCCATCGTTGACGAGGAGCCGGGCGCCGGGCTCGAGAGCGGCGAAGATCTCGGGATGGGGCAGGCGCACGCGGGTGGCGTCGCCCGCCGCGTCGTCGAGGTCGAAGCGGAAGGCCTGCCCGGTGGCGAGCTGGTGCGGGCCCGAGGCGAAGCGCCCGACGCGGAGCTTCGGCCCCTGCAGGTCGCCGAGCACGCCGATCGGGCGTTGCATCTCGTGCTCGATCTCGCGGATCAGCGTGTAGCGCTCGCGGATCTCGTCATGGGTCCCGTGGCTCATGTTGAGGCGGAACATGTCGACGCCCGCCTCGAAGAGGGCGCGCAGCGTCTCGCGGGTGCTGCTCGCCGGCCCGACGGTCGCGACGATCTTGACGGCTCGGCGGCGGCGCTGCATGGCGGCGTTCCCTCTGTCGCGTTTCTCGTTTTGCACGGGATCGGCCGCGCTTCGGGCGTTATCGTCGGCGCGGGCGACAGTTTCAAGAATTCGGAGCGGTGGTGTGATGGACGCGCGCAAGACGCCGGGAGCGGCGGTTTCGACGCAGGACGCGAAGACGGAGACGGACCGGCCCGGCCCGGTCGAGACCGTCGCGCCCGGCGCCGGCCCCGGCGCGCTGACGCGGGTCGTGCTCGTCTGCGATCACGCGCGCAACCGGGTGCCGCCCGAGATCGGCTCGCTCGGCCTGCCCGCGGGCGAGATGGAGCGCCACATCGCCTACGACATCGGTGCGCGGGCGGTGACGCTCGGGCTCGCCGCGCGGCTCGGCGCGGCGGCGGTGCTCTCGACGGTGTCGCGCCTCGTGATCGACCCGAACCGCGCCGAGGACGACCCGACGCTCGTGATGAAGCTCTCGGACGGCACGGTGGTTCCGGGCAACGCGCGGATCGACCGGGCCGAGATCGAGCGGCGGATCGCGGCCTATCACCGGCCCTACCACCGGGCGATCGACGCGGCGCTCGACGCCGCGATCGCGCGCGGCGAGGACCCGGCGCTCGTCTCGATCCACTCCTTCACGCCGCAATACCGGGGGCGGGCGCCGCGGCCCTGGCACGCGAGCCTGCTCTGGGACCGCGACGACCGGCTGGTGCGCCCGCTGATGGCCCGGCTTCGCGCCGAGCCGGGGCTCGTGGTCGGCGACAACGAGCCCTACACCGGGCGGCTCCACGGCGACTGCATGTGGCGGCACGGCACGCGGCGGGGTATCCCGCACGTGCTGATCGAGATCCGGCAGGACCTGATCGGCACCGACGAGGGCCAGGCCCTCTGGTGCGGCCGGCTGGCCGGCGCGATCGCGGGCGCCGTGGCCGAGCTGGCGTGAGCCGCCGCCCGGGGGTGGCCGGGCCGGGGCGGGCTTCCCATGTGCCGGGGCAAAAGGAGGAGAGCGATGACCGAGATCGACCGCGAGACCGAGGAGAAGCTCGAGGCGGTGGTGTTCCGCCGGCTGCGCGATCACCTGCGCGCGCGCACCGACGTGCAGAACATCGACCTGATGAACCTCGCCGGGTTCTGCCGCAACTGCCTCAGCCGCTGGTACGAGGAGGCGGCGGCGGATGCGGGGCTGGAGATCGGCAAGGCGGAGGCGCGCGAGATCGTCTACGGCATGCCCTACGAGGAGTGGCGCGCGCGCTTCCAGACCGAGGCGAGCCCCGAGCAGGCCGCGACCTTCGAGGCGGCGCGGAAATCGGCCGGGCACTGACCGCGCGGCGGGGGGCGTCGGCGTCCCACCCGCCCGCCCCCGCCGCCGCCCCCCGCCGCGCGATGGCTGGCGTTGCGTGCGGGGCCGGGCC
>CAZWDE010000477.1:0-2008 GCA_964632555.1 uncultured Limibaculum sp. | reverse complement strand
AACTTCGCCTCGACCTCTTCCGGCCCGATATCCGCCTTCTTCATCGGGTCGCGCAGCACGACGCCGCCGCCGACGAGCTGCATCAGGTCCTTGTCGGAGGAGACGATCGTCACCTTCGCGCCGGCCTCGGCCGCCTGCGTGGCGTAGGTCGCGATCAGGTCGTCCGCCTCGTAGTGCTCCTGCTCGATGCAGGGCAGGCCGAAGGCGCGCGTCGCGTCGCGGATCAGCTGGAACTGCGGCACGAGGTCCTCGGGCGGCTCGGTCCGGTTCGCCTTGTACTCCGGGTAGATGCCGTTGCGGAAGCTCTCCGAGGAGTGGTCGAAGATCACCGCGAAATGCGTCGGCCCGTGCGCGTTGGCGAGCCCCATCTCCGAATGCAGCATCGCGCAGAACATGTTGACCGCGCCGGTGGGCGTGCCGTCGGAGCGGAAATTGTACTTCGCGTCGCGGTTCGCCGCCTGGAAATAGGCGCGGAAGATGAAGCCCGAGCCGTCGACGAGGAAGAGGTGGTCGCCCTTGCCGATCGGGCGGGGCTCACCCACGCGCCGTCCCCTCGCCGGTGTCCGCCGGGCCGCCCTTGAGGACGAAGCGCCGGTCGCAATAGCCGCAGTCGACATAGCCCTCGGGGCCGATCGAATACCAGACCCGCGGATGCCCGAGCGCACCCTCGCCGCCGTCGCAGGCGACCCGCCGTGTCGTCACCACCACCGTCTCGGGCTCGTCGATGTTCATGGAGCCTCCCTCGCCGCGCGCCTCATCCTAGCCGCCGCGGCGCGCCCGGCAAGCGCCGCCGCCGCTTGCCTTGGGCGGGCGGGCGGTCCAAGTGTCGCCGGCGCCCCGCCCGATCCCCCCGACCCATCCCCCGCAGGAGGCGACGCATGACCGAGCACGCGATCGACGTCCGGGCCCTCCGCAAGACCTACGCGGCCAGCGGCGGCCAGCCGGCCCGCGAGGCCCTGAAGGGCATCGACCTGCAGATCCCCGCGGGCTCGATCTTCGGCCTGCTCGGGCCCAACGGCGCCGGCAAGTCGACCTTCATCAACATCCTCGCCGGGCTCGTGGTGAAGACCTCGGGCACCGTCCGGATCTGGGGGTTCGACCAGGACGTCAATCCGCGCCAGTCCCGCGCCTCGATCGGCGTGGTGCCGCAGGAGCTCAACATCGACCCGTTCTTCTGCCCCTACGACGCGCTCGACGTGCAGGCCGGGCTCTACGGCGTGCCGAGATCCGAGCGGCGCACGATGGAGATCCTCCGCCGCGTCGGGCTCGCGGACAAGGCGCGGGCCTATGCGCGCACGCTCTCGGGCGGCATGCGCCGGCGCCTCCTCGTGGCCAAGGCGCTGGTGCACGGCCCGGCGGTGCTGGTGCTCGACGAGCCGACCGCCGGCGTCGACATCGAGCTCCGCCAGATGCTCTGGGCCTATGTGCGCGAGCTCAACGCCGAGGGCACCACGGTGATCCTGACCACGCACTATCTCGAGGAGGCCGAGGCGATGTGCGACCGGATCGCCATCATCAACCACGGCGAGGTGGTGGCCTGCGACGCGACCGACCGGCTGCTCGCGCGGCTCGACGCCAAGACCCTCGTGCTGCGCCTCGAGCAGGCGCTCGACGCGCCGCCCGATCTCGGCGAGGACCTGCGCGAGCGCGTCGAGGCGCGGCTGCGCGACCCCTCGACGCTCTGCCTCACCTATTCCCGCAGCGAGTGCCGCGCGCCCGAGCTGATCGCGCGGGTCCACGCCTCCGGGCTCTCCTGCATGGACATCTCGACCGAGGAGCCCGATCTCGAGGAGGTGTTCCTCGCGCTCACCCGCGGCTGAGCCCGGGCGGTCGCCCGCGCGGCGCTCAGCGCAGACGCTTCTTCGCGATGCCGCTCGCGATGTCGCCGAGCGCCAGCCGCGCCTGGTCGGCCCGCGGCAGCGCCGGCGCCGGCGAGACCGGCCCCGCCGGCGGTGCGCCCCGGACGTCGCCCCGGGCCGCGCCCGGGGCGGCGGCCGCGGCTCCGGGG
>CAZWDE010000476.1:0-2027 GCA_964632555.1 uncultured Limibaculum sp. | reverse complement strand
CGGGACGCCCGTCCGCCCTCGGCCCTGGCGCCCGAGCTTCCGGGCAGCGGCGCGCTCGCACGCGTCGAGGTCGCCGGCCCCGCCGCGCAGCCCGGCCAGCCCGCGCGCCGCGCCCCGGCCCAGCTCAATCGCGGCAACTGGGACGCCCGCTCCAACGACTTCGTCACCGCGAGCAGCCGCGGCGGGCTGCTGTCGCGCCCGGTGCGCGCCTCGACCGGCGCGGTGCCGGACCGCAGCGTGGTGGAGAGCGCGCTCGCGCTCGCGCAGGAGACCGAGACCCCGCCCTCGCTCGCCGTGGCGGCGGGCTGGCAGCCGGGCGGCCTCGCGCTCTCGGCGCCCGAGACCGGCGGCCTCGAGGTCCAGGCCGACGGCCTGCAGGCGCCGCCCCGGAGCGTGCCGCTGCCGACCCTCGATCCCGAGGGCGACGGCGGCCCGATCGAGATCGCGCGCGCGGCCGACGAGCCCGCGCCGTTCACCCCCGGGCGCCTGCGCGCGACGCTGCCGGGCGGCGACCGCGACCGCATCTCCACCCTCAGCGAAGGCCCCTCGCCCGACAGCGCCTCGCCGCTCGTCGGCGCGCCGGCCTCGCTGGCGACGATCGGCATGGCCCGGGTCGACCGCAGCGTGACGGCCTACGAAAGCCCCTCGGCGCCCGAGGTGCTCGCGGGGCCCGCCGCGCTCTCGGGCAGCGCCGCGCTCGACGCCGCGGTGCCACGCCCGGCGCCGCCGGGCATCGCCGGCGACGCGCCGGGCCGGCTCGCCTTCGCGCCGCCCACCGCCGGCCTCGGCGAGGTGCGCGAGCTCGGCCGCGCGCTCAACATCGTGCCGGTCGACACCACCGCCGTGCCGGGCGGGCTCGTCGCGCCGAGCGCGGAGGACAGCGCGGTCAGCATCCGCCAGCCCTCGGTGATCGACTTCGACCCCGACGCGCCGGCGGTCGAGCTGCCCGAGGACGAGGGCGAGCGCCGGCGCCTGCTCGGCATCGCCGGAGGCGAGGAGTCCGGCGCCGAGACGGCCGGGGCGGCGGAGGACGACGCGCCCGGCCCCGTCGCGGCGCGCACGCCGGCGAGCGCGCCCTGCGTCGCGCCGCCCTCGCACCGCTCGATCCCGCTGCCAGGGCCCGGAGCGGTCAACGACGTGCTGGTGCAGGCCCCCTGCTTCCCGGGCGAGATCGTTCGGCTCGTCTACCACGACATCACGCTCGCCAAGCGGGCGGACGCCTCGGGTCAGGTGGAGTTCGCCGTGCTCGGCTTCGAGCCGCGCACGGCGGCGCGGGTGATCTTCCCCGACGGCTCGGACCTCAACCTCGACCTCCGCTTCAACGGCACCGAGCGCATCCACCGCGTCGCCATGGTCTGGAGCGACCCGGTCTCGCTCGGCCTGCACGCCCTGCCGCTGCGCGCCGAGGAGGGCTCGGCGGGCCATATCCGCCCCGACAATCCGGGCAGCCTCGCCGAGGCGCGGCGCGGCGGCGGCTATCTGACGAGCCTCGACCCGGTGGAGGGGGTGGGCGACCGCGTCCAGATCTTCACCTACTTCCCGCCGCGCTCGGGCGCGCACGACGTCGTGCGCCTGCGCGTCGACTACCCGACCCGCTCGGTCGCACGCGCGCCCGAGACCTGCGGCGACGGCCGCTACGCCTCGCCCGCCTTCCGCATCATCCGCTCGGACCGCGGCCAGCTGGGCGACCCGGTCGACCGCCGCCTGACCGCCATCGCCTGCGACGCGGTCGCGGCCGCGGCCGGCGGGCTGATCGACGCCCAGGTCGAAGCTGTGGTCAGCAAGAAAAGATGATACCAAGACGATATCCGGCAGCGACCGACCCTGGGGTGGGCGGGGGCCGGGGGGGCCCAAAGACGAACAGACGAGGGGAGTAAGATGCTGACTAGGCGTTTCGGACTAGGCCTCGCGGCCGCCGCCGGGATCGCGATCGCCGGTATGGCCGCGGCGCAGGATGGCGAGAACGTGATCACGCTGAAGTCGTTCGACGGCTTCACCCAGATCCGCGGCGAGCTCGTCGATTTCGA
>CAZWDE010000475.1:0-2029 GCA_964632555.1 uncultured Limibaculum sp. | reverse complement strand
GCCGCGCGCGACGGCACGGCGGGGCGCCAGAGCGCGGGCCCGGCCCCCTCGCGGCCGAGCGCGCCCGCCGCCCCGATCCGCGCCGCGCGGTGGCCCGCCTCGGCGAGCGCATGGGTCAGCGCGGCGATCACGAGGCCCCGCACGAGCCCCGGATGGCGGAACCGCACCTCGGCCTTCGCCGGATGCACGTTGACGTCGACCAGCTCAGGCGCGCAGTCGAGCCGGAGCGCGACGGCCGGGTGCCGGTCGCGCGGCACGAGATCGGCATAGGCCGCGCGGAGAGCTCCGGTCAGCAGCCTGTCGCGCACCGGGCGGCCGTTGACGAGCAGGTGCTGCGCCGATGGCGCGCCGCGCGCGGCCGTGGGCAGCCCCGCGAGGCCCGAGAGGCGGAGGCCCTCGCGCACCGCGTCGACCCTCACGGCCTCGCCCGCGAAGCCGCGCCCGATCACGCGCTCGGCGCGCGCGGCGAGCGCCGCCATCTCCCCGCCCGCCTCGGCCGGCGCCTCGACCAGCGTGCGCGGGCCCCGCTCGGCGTGGTCGACGAGGCGGAATCCCACGGCGGGCGCCGCGAGGGCGAGCCGGCGCACGGTCTCGGCGATCGCCATGGTCTCGGCGCGGTCGCTCTTGAGGAATTTGAGCCGCGCCGGCACGGCGGCGAAGAGATCGCGCATCTCGACCGTCGTGCCGCGGGGGCGCGCGGCCGGGCGCACCGGCTCGACCCGCCCGGCAACCGCGCGGATCTCGGCCGCGCCGGCTCCGGTCGAGGAGACGACCGTCAGGCGCGCCACCGACGCGATCGAGGGCAGCGCCTCGCCGCGAAAGCCGAAGGAGTGGATGGCCAGCAGGTCCGAGCCGTCGATCTTGGAGGTCGCGTGGCGCTCGAGGGCGAGCGGCAGGTCGGCCGAGGGGATGCCGTGGCCGTCGTCGCTCACGCGGACGAGGCTGCGCCCGCCGTCGGCGATGGCGATCTCGATCCGCCGGGCGGCGGCGTCGAGCGCGTTCTCGACCAATTCCTTGACCACCGAGGCGGGACGCTCGACCACTTCGCCGGCGGCGATCCGGTTGGCCACATCCTCGGCGAGGCGCCGGATCGGGCTCGGCGCAGGTGACATCTTGTGGCAGGCGGCATCCATGCCACCATGTCTAGCAGCACCCTGCCCCGAGGCCAAGAGGGCCGAGCCCGGCACCTCCGGACGGGCGGGCGGGGGAGGTGGCGGGCTCGGCCCCGCCGCCGCCTCACTCGGCGGCGAGGTCCCGGGCCGTCGCGGCGGCGCCCTCCCGCGCCTCGGCGGGCAGCCACCCCTGCGCCTCCGACAGCACGATGCGCTCGATCATGTCGATATGCGCCTCGTCGTCGTTGAGGCAGGGGATGTAGTGGAACCGCTCGCCGCCCGCCTCCTCGAAGGCCTCCTTGATCTCCTCGTTGATCTCCTCGAGGGTCTCCACGCAGTCCGAGCTGAACCCGGGCGCCATCACCGCGATGCTCCTGTGGCCCTCCTCGGCGAGCTTCGCGACGTACTCGACCGTGTAGGGCTGGAGCCATTCCTCGGGCCCGAAGCGCGACTGGAAGGTCGTGTGGATCTCGGAGCGGTCCCAGCCGAGCGCCTCGGCGAGCAGGCGCGACGTCTTCTGGCAGTGGCAATGATACGGGTCGCCCTTGCGGAAATAGCTCTGCGGCAGGCCGTGATAGGACGCCACGAGCGCGGTCGGGCGCTCCTCCACCAGCCCGTAGGCGCGCTGCACCGAGGCGGCCAGCGCCCCGACATAGGCGGGATGGTCGTGATAGGCCGGCACCGTGCGGATCGCCGGCTGCCAGCGCAGCTTCATCAGCGCGCGGAAGGCGTGGTCGTTCGCCGTCGCGGTGGTGGCGGCGGCGTATTGCGGGTAGAGCGGGAAGAACACGATCCGCTCGCAGCCCTGCTGCTGCATCCGCCGGATCACGCTCTCGGTGGAGGGGTTGCCGTAGCGCATGCAGAAATCGACCGCCACCTCGGCGCCGAAGCGCGCCTCGAGGCGCGCGCGCAGCTTC
>CAZWDE010000474.1:0-2030 GCA_964632555.1 uncultured Limibaculum sp. | reverse complement strand
AGCTCAACACCGACGAGCGCGACCTGATCCGCTCGCTGATCGTGGCCGACCCCGAGCTCGTGCTGGCCGACGACCAGGTGATGCGCGCCCTGATCGGCGACGCGGGCGACAACGGGCGGCAGGTGGTCGACCTGCGGGACCGGCTGGTCGAGCGGCTGGAGGGCCGGCTGAAGCGGCTGGTGCAGGCCAACCGCTCGGTGATCGCGGCGGCCTACGAGAACGTGGCCGGCACGCGCCAGCTCCACGCCGCCGTGCTCGACCTCCTGTCGCGGCACGATCTCGGCGGGCTCCTCCGCTGCCTCACGGCCGACGTGCCGGAGATGCTCGGCGTCGAGGAGGCGCGTCTCTGCCTCGAGGCCAACGTCTCCGAGGCGCAGGCGGCGGACGGTCTCGGCGAGGGCCTCGAGGGCCGGGTGATCGCCCTGCCGCAGGGCAGCGTCGCGGCCTATCTCTCGCTCGACGGCGCCGTCTCGGGCGAGGGGGTGGTGCTGCGCGAGGCGAGCCCGGAGGCCGAGCTCCTGTTCGGCCCCGCGACCGCGGTGCGCTCCGAGGCGCTGGTGCGGCTCGACATCGACGGCGCGGCGGGCCTTCTCGTCTTCGGCTCGGGCGATCCCGACCGCTTCGCGCCGGATCAGGGGATCGAGCACCTCGTGTTCCTCGGCGGCGTGGTCGAGCGGCTCCTGCTCCGCCATCTCGTGGTCGAGGAGGCCGGCCCGCCGAATGACCGGTGAGCCGGCCCGGAGGGTGCGGGCGTGAGCGCCCCGCCGCCGCACGGCGCGCCCGTCGCGCCCGCGACCGCGGCCCTCCTCGCGCGCTGGCAGGCGCATCTCGCCGCCCGCGGCCTCCGGCCCGCCACGCGCGCGGCCTACGCCGCCGATCTCGCGGGCTTCCTCGGCTTTCTCGCCGGCCATCTCGGGGAGCCGCCCGTGCCGGGCGATCTCGGCGGGCTCGGGATCGGCGCCATGCGCGCCTATCTGGCGTCGGAGCGGATGCGGGGGCGCGGCGCGCGGTCCCTCGCGCGGGCCGTCTCGGCGATCCGGGGGTTCTTCGCTTATCTCGCCGAGGCCGAGGGCATCGACTGCGCGGCCGTGCACGCGCTCGTCACGCCCAAGGCGCCGAGGGGCAAGCCGCGGCCGGTCGCCGAGGCCGATGCGCGCGCGATCCTCGACACCGCCGGTGCGGCGCGCGAGCCGTGGGTCGCCGCGCGCGACGTCGCGGTGCTGACGCTCCTGTGGGGCGCGGGGCTCCGCGTCTCCGAGGCGCTGGGCCTCCGCTGGGGCGACGCGCCCTTCGGCGAGGCGCTGGCGGTGGCCGGCAAGGGCGGGCGGGCGCGGCAGGTGCCGGTGCTGCCGGCGGTGCGCGCGGCCGTCGAGGCCTACCGGGCCCTCTGCCCCCATCACCCGGGCGCCGGCGGCCCGCTCTTTCTCGGCGTGCGCGGCGGGCCGCTCGCCGACGGGATCGTGCGCGGCGCCATGCGCGAGGCGCGGCGCGCGCTCGGCCTGCCCGCCACGGCCACACCGCACGCGCTGCGCCACGCCTTCGCGACCGAGCTCCTGCGCGCGGGCGGCGATCTCCGCGCGATCCAGCAGCTCCTCGGCCATGCGCGCCTCGCCACCACGCAGGTCTACACGGGCCTCGACGAGGCGCGCCTCCGCGCGGTCTACGACGCGACCCACCCGCGCGGCGGGTGAGCCGCCCGGCCCGTCGGCCTCAGGTGGTGACCCAGAAGCCGTCCTCGATATCCGCCGCGGTGTTGGCGAAGTTCTCGTCGTTGTTGGCGAAGGCGGTCAGCAGGTCGGGCCGGTCGATCAGGCCGGCATCGAGCTGGCCGAGCCAGAAAGCGAGCCCGCCTGCATCGGCCTCGCGCCCGAGCACGAACTGGTAGAGCGTGTTGATCACCGCCTCGTTGGTCAGGTCCTCGCCGAGGATCGCGCGGAACTCGCCGCTGCCCTCGAAGGTCTCGGCGAGCTCCCGCCGGGTCGTGCCCTGCTCCACAGCGTCGTCCCAGAAGAGAAACCCGTCGCGGTCCG
>CAZWDE010000473.1:0-2033 GCA_964632555.1 uncultured Limibaculum sp. | reverse complement strand
GAAATTTGTGCGGACTATCCCCGGCCTCGAGCGGGCCGAGATCGTCCGGCCCGGCTACGCCATCGTGTACGATTACGTCGATCCGCGCGCGCGCGACCCGACGCTCGCCGTCACGGGGGTCGAGGGGCTGTGGTTCGCCGGCCAGATCAACGGCACCACGGGCTACGAGGAGGCGGCGGCGCAGGGGATCGTCGCGGGGATCAACGCGGCGGCGGCGGCGGCGGGGCGCGAGCCGGTGCGGTTCAGCCGGGCCGACAGCTATCTCGGCGTGATGCTCGACGACCTGGTGAGCCACGGCGTGACGGAGCCCTACCGCATGTTCACCTCGCGCGCCGAGTACCGCCTCGCGCTCCGGGCCGACAACGCGGACCAGCGCCTGACCCCGACCGGAATCGCCGCGGGCTCTGTGGGCGCGGCGCGCCGCGCGCGCTTCGAGGCCAAGATGGAGCGGCTCGCCCGGGCGCGGGCGCTGGCCGGGGGGCTGTGCGTCACGCCGCCCGAAGCGGCGCGCGCGGGCGTCACGCTCAACCAGGACGGCGTGCGGCGCAGCGCGCTCGACCTGATGGCGCATCCGGGCGTGGACGACGCGGCGCTCGACCGGCTGTTCCCGCAGCTCGCCGCGATCGCGCCCCCCGAGCGCGCGCAGCTCGCCCGCGAGGCGCAGTATGCCGGCTATATCGAGCGCCAGCGCGCCGACGCGGAGGCACTCCGGGCCGAGGAGGCGCGGCCGCTGCCGCGCGATCTCGACCTCGACGCGCTCTCCGGCCTCTCGGCGGAGCTCCGCGGCAAGCTCGCCGCGCGCCGCCCGGCCACGCTCGGCGAGGCGCGCCGCATCGAGGGGATGACCCCCGCCGCGCTGGCGCTGATCCTCGCGGCCGCGCGCCGCCCGGCCCGGCGCAGCGCCTGAGGTGACGCCCGACGAGGTCGCGTCGGCCTTCGATGTTCCACGTGAAACACTGGAGCGGCTCCGGGTCTTCGCCGCGCTCCTCGAGCGGTGGACCCGCCGCATCAACCTCGTCGCCCCGTCGACGCTCCCCGACCTCTGGCGCCGGCACATCGCCGACAGCCTGCAGCTCTGGCCGCTGCGGCCCGAGCCCTGCCGCTCCTGGCTCGACCTCGGCGCAGGCGGCGGCCTGCCCGGCCTCGTCGTCGCCGCCCGCGCCGCCGAATCGGGCACGACGGCCGTGGCCCTCGTCGAGAGCGACGCCCGCAAATCGGCCTTCCTCGCCACCGCCGCGCGCGAGATGGGCCTCGCCGTCGCCGTCCACACCGCGCGCGCCGAGGCCCTGCCGCCCCGCGCCGCCGATGTCGTCTCCGCCCGGGCGCTCGCGCCGCTCGACCGGCTGATCCCCCTCGCGCTGCGCCACGGCCACCGCGAGACCGTCTACCTCTTTCCGAAGGGCGCGCAGGTCCGATCCGAATTGACCGCCGCGGCCGCCCGTTGGCATAGTGAGGTCAACGAGATCGCGAGCCGGACGGATCCGAGCGCGACCATCCTGAGGATGAGCCAGATCGAGCGCCGCCATGACAGCCCCCCGTCCTGACGCCCCGCCCGCCGCCGCGGGCCGGATCATCGCCGTCGTCAACCAGAAGGGGGGCGTCGGCAAGACCACCACCGCGATCAATCTCGGCACCGCGCTCGCCCATGCCGGGCGGCGCACGCTGGTCGTCGATCTCGACCCGCAGGGCAACGCCTCGACCGGCCTCGGCATCGAGCCCCGGTTCCGCGCCCGCAGCACCTACGACGTGATCTCCGGCGAGGCCGGCATCGCCGAGGCGATCCGCCCCTCGGGCATCGAGCGGCTCGACATCGCGCCGGCCACCGTCGATCTCTCGGGCGTCGATCTCGAGCTGATCGACGACCCCGAGCGCGCGCTGCGGCTGCGCCGCGCGCTCCGCAGCCCCGATGCGCCGGTCCACGACTTCGTGCTGATCGACTGCCCGCCCTCGCTCAACCTCCTCACGGTCAACGCCATGACCGCGGCCGACAGCGTGATGGTCCCGCTGCAATGCGAGTTCTTCGCGCTCGAGGG
>CAZWDE010000472.1:0-2061 GCA_964632555.1 uncultured Limibaculum sp. | reverse complement strand
CATCACCTGGAAGGTGCGCGAGGAGCAGAAGGTGGCGGCCCTCGTCGCCGGCTCGAAGATGCACAAGGAGAAGCTCGGCGCGGTGATGGCGGCCTGCGCCGAGGGCACCGATCCGCAGGAGAACCGGGCGCTGGCCCGCGCGATGCGCGCGGCCCGCAAGGCGGCGATCCCCGAGAACTACATCCGCCGGGCGATCCAGCTCGCCGAGCAGGGCGAGACCGAGCTCGACTTCCCCGTCTTCGACACCGACTGGGACTCGGAGGCCTACCTCACCGTCTCGGGGCAGAACTCGAACAACTCGGTGCGCGTGACCGACGCCTTCCTCGAGGCGGTGCTCGACGACGGCGACTGGCGGCTGACGCGCCGCACCGGCGACCGCGCCGTGGTGCGGACCGTCAAGGCGCGCGACCTCTGGGACAAGATCGCCCACGCCGCCTGGGCCTGCGCGGACCCGGGCATCCAGTATCACGACACGATCAACGACTGGCACACCTGCCCGGAGGACGGGCCGATCCGGGCCTCGAACCCCTGCTCGGAATACATGTTCCTCGACGACACGGCGTGCAATCTGGCCTCGCTCAACCTGCTGGCCTTCCTCGGCAAGGAGCGGTTCGACGTCGACGGCTACGAGCACGCGGTGCGGCTCTGGACCGTGACGCTCGAGATCAGCGTGCTGATGGCGCAGTTCCCGAGCCCCGAGATCGCCGAGCGGAGCTACCGCTTCCGCACGCTCGGCCTCGGCTACGCCAATATCGGCGGGCTGCTGATGACGCTCGGCCTCGGCTACGACAGCGTCGAGGGGCGCGCGCTCTGCGCGAGCCTGACCGCGATCCTGACCGGCACGGCCTACGCCGCCTCGGCCGAGATGGCGGCCGAGCTCGGCCCCTTTCCGGGCTTCGAGAAGAACCGCCGCGCGATGCTCCGCGTGATCGCCAATCACCGCGCCGCCGCCCATGGGAGCGGCGAGTATGACGGCCTCCGGACCCTCCCTGTCGCGCTTGACGCGGCCAACTGCCCGGACCCGGAGCTCGTCTCCCGGGCCCGGGCCTCTTGGGACCGGGCGCTCGAGCTCGGG
Organism: uncultured Limibaculum sp.; assembly: GCA_964632555.1. Taxonomy (GTDB): domain Bacteria; phylum Pseudomonadota; class Alphaproteobacteria; order Rhodobacterales; family Rhodobacteraceae; genus Thermohalobaculum. Next base: position 986 of record CAZWDE010000472.1, on the reverse strand, counting down.
CAGGCGCACGGCTACCGCAACGCGCAGGCCAGCGTGATCGCGCCGACCGGCACCATCGGCCTCGTGATGGACTGCGACACCACCGGCATCGAGCCCGACTTCGCGCTGGTGAAGTTCAAGAAGCTCGCGGGCGGCGGCTATTTCAAGATCATCAACCGGGCGGTGCCGGCCGCGCTCCGCCGGCTCGGCTACGACGCTGCCGCGATCGACCGCATCGTGAAATACGCCGTCGGCCACGGCACGCTCGCCGACGCGCCGGGCATCGATCACGACCACCTGACGCGGATCGGCTTCGGCCCGGCCGAGATCGCCCGGCTCGAGGCGGCGCTGCCGTCCGCCTTCGACATCCGCTTCGCCTTCACGCCGTGGACCCTCGGCGCGGAGTTCTGCCGCGACCGCCTCGGGCTGCCGGAGGAGCGCTTCGCCGACCCGTCCTTCGACCTGCTGGGCGCGCTCGGCTTCACGCCCGAGGAGATCGATCAGGCCAACGCCCATGTCTGCGGGCGCATGACGCTCGAGGGCGCGCCGGGGCTCGACCCCGCGCATCTGCCGGTCTTCGACTGCGCCTCGCCCTGCGGGCGCGAGGGGCGGCGCTTCCTCTCGGTCGAGGCGCATATCGAGATGATGGCGGCCGCGCAGCCCTTCATCTCGGGCGCGATCTCGAAGACGATCAACATGCCGAACAGCGCCTCGATCGAGGAATGCGGCGCCGCCTATCTCCGCTCCTGGCGGCTCGGGCTCAAGGCCAACGCGCTCTACCGCGACGGCTCCAAGCTCTCCCAGCCGCTCGCGGCGCAGGTGCTCGGCGAGGAGGCGGATCTCGAGGAGGCGAGCCAGCCCGAGCGCGCCGAGGCGCTCGCCACCCGGATCGTCGAGAAGATCGTGGTGAAGGAGCTCGCCAGCCGCGGCCGGCGCACGACGCTGCCGGACCGGCGCCGGGGCTACACGCAGAAGCCCATCGTCGGCGGGCACAAGGTCAATCTGCG
>CAZWDE010000471.1:0-2101 GCA_964632555.1 uncultured Limibaculum sp. | reverse complement strand
TCATGGGCGCGGGCGCCTTCATCATGGCCGAGATCACGGGCATCCCCTACACCGAGCTCGTGATCGCGGCGCTGATCCCGGCCGCGCTCTACTTCGCCTCGGTCTATTTCGTGGTCGATCTGGAGGCGCGCCGGCTCGACCTCCGCGGCCTGCGCCCCGAGGAGCTGCCGAGCGTGGCGCGGCTGATGCGCCAGGTCTTCCTGTTCCTGCCTGTCGTGATCCTGATCGGCGCGCTCTTCGCGGGCTACTCGGTGATCCGCGCCGGCACCCTGGCGATCGCCTCGGCGGTGGTGGTGAGCTGGCTCACGCCCTATCGCATGGGGCCGCGGGGGGTGATCGACGCGCTCGGCGAGGCGGCGCGGATGTCGGTCCAGATCATCGCGGTCTGCGCCTGCGCCGGGCTGATCGTCGGCGTGATCTCGCTCACCGGCGTCGGCGCGCGGTTCTCGGCGCTCCTTTTCGCGCTGGCCGAGCAGAGCCTGCTGCTCGGGCTCATCTTCGCGATGATGATCTCGGTGATCCTCGGCATGGGGATGCCGACCACGGCGGCCTACGCGGTCGCGGCCTCGGTGGTGGCGCCCGGCCTCATCCAGCTCGACATCGAGCCGCTCTTCGCCCACTTCTTCGTCTTCTACTTCTCCGTCGTCTCGGCGATCACGCCCCCGGTGGCGCTCGCGGCCTATGCCGGCGCGGCGATCGCGGGCTCGGAGCCCATGCGCACCTCGATCGAGAGCTTCCGGGTGGGTCTCGCCGCCTTCGTGGTGCCCTTCATGTTCGTCTACAGCCCCGGCCTGCTGCTCGAGGCGCCGTGGCCCGAGGCGCTGCGCAACGCGGCAACCGCGCTCGTCGGCGTCTACCTTCTGGCGGCGACCGTCCAGGGCTGGTTCTTCGGCCGGGTGGGCGCGATCGGGCGCATGGCGCTGCTCGCGGGCGCGCTCTGCATGATCGCGGGCGACTGGACCACCGATCTCGCGGGCATCGCGATCGCCGGCGCGGTGGCGCTCGTCACGCGGCGCCTGCGCCCCGCCGCCACCGGGGCCTGACCGGCCGCCCGGGCCCCGGGGCGGGCCCGGCGACCGCCTCGAGAAAAAAGACGCACCGCGGCAAACCCGCGCCGCGTCCCGCGGCACTCAGCCCGGGAGACGACGAGGCGCAGGTGGCGGCGGGGCGAGGCGGCGCATGATCGGAACGGCCGGGGTGATGGCTCTGCATTCGACGGACACCGACACCGACGCCTCGCTGCTCGCGGCGACGGCGCGGGGCGACGTGGCGGCCTTCGAGCGGCTGCACCGGCGCTTCCACGCGCGGCTCTTCGGCTTCGCGGTGCGCATCACCGGGCGCGCCGAGGCCGCGGAGGAGGCGGTGGCGGACACGCTGATGGTGGTGTGGCGCAAGGCCGGGGATTTCCGCGGCGACTCGCGCCCCTCCACCTGGATCTTCGGCATCGCCTACCGCATCGCGATGAAGGCGCGGCGCCGGCTCGCGCCCGAGGCGCTCCACGAGGAGGTCGACGAGCGGATCGCCGACGCGACCACCGGCCCCGAGACGATCGAGGCGCTCTTCGAGCGCAAGCGGATCGCGGCCGCGCTCCGCCGGCTGCCGCCCGAACAGCGCGCCGCGGTGGAGCTGACCTATTTCCACGGCTACAAGCTGACCGAAGTGGCGGCCATCCAGGACTGTCCGGTCGGCACCGTGAAGACGCGGATGTTCCAGGCGCGCGCGAAGCTCCGCGCGATCCTGACGGCCGAAGCCGGGGCGACGGGAGGGCTCGGATGATCGAGGAACCGGATGGGCCGGCGGCGCGCGGGGTCGCCGGCGGCGGCGACCACGAGGCGGTCTGGGCGCTGATCCCGTGGTACGTCAACGGCACGCTGGACGGCGACGAGCGCGCGGCGATCGAGCGTCACGCCGCGCGTTGCCCGGCCTGCGCCGGCGAGATCGCCGCGCAGCGCCGCATCGCGGCCGCGATCGGCGCGCTGTCACCGCTCGACGAGCTGGAGGACCGGGCGTGGGACCGGCTCTCCGAACGCCTGGCCGCCGAGCGCCCCGCGCCGGCGCCGATGCGCCGGAGCGGCCGGCCGGCGCCGCGCCGCGCGCTCCG
>CAZWDE010000470.1:0-2110 GCA_964632555.1 uncultured Limibaculum sp. | reverse complement strand
GGCGCGCGGGCCCGTCCCGCCGCGGCGCGTGCCGGCGCCGACCGTCCGGCTGGCCGCCCTGCCCCCGGTGTCGGGCCGCGGCGCGGCCGGCGACCCGCCGCTCCTCTGCGGCGACGCGCGGCTCGAGGGCTTCCGCCGCGGGCGGATCCGCGACGGCGCGCGCCCCTGCGGCATCGCCGAGCCGGTCGAGCTCCGCCGCGTCTCGGGCGTCGCACTCGAGCCGTCCGCGGTGCTCTCCTGCCCGACCGCCCGCGCGCTGGCCGACTGGCTGGACACCACCGTCACGCCGGCGGCGCAGGCGCTGCTGCGCACCCGCCCGGCCGGGCTGCAGGTCGCCGCGAGCTATGTCTGCCGCACCCGCAACCACCGCGCGGGCGCGCGGATCTCCGAGCACGGGCACGGCCGCGCGATCGACATCGCGAGCCTGCGCTTCGCGGACGGGCGCCGCGTCGCCGTGCTGAGCGACTGGGGCCGCGGCGCGCCGGGGCGCTTCCTCCGCCGGATCCGCAGCCGCGCCTGCGGGCCCTTCACCACCGTGCTCGGCCCGGGCTCGGACCGCTGGCACGACGACCACCTGCATCTCGACACGGCCCCGCGCGGGAGCACCTGGTGTCGCTGAGCCCGAAGGAGGCGCGCGCCGCGCCGCCGGCCGCCGCGGGCCGCGGCCCCGGCTTCTGGGTCTTCGCCTACGGCTCGCTGCTCTGGCGCACGGGCTTTCCCTATCTCGAACGGCGCCGGGCGCGGCTCCGCGGCTATCGCCGCGCCTTCGCCCTCGCCTCGATCCGCTACCGCGGCACGCCGGAGCGCCCCGGCCTCGTGCTCGGGCTCGACTGGCACCCGGGCTCGGTCTGCGAGGGCGTGGCCTTCCGCGTCTGCCCGAGCGAGGACGGCTCGGTGCGCGACTATCTGCACGAGCGGGAGATGATGAACCGCAGCTACATCGAGGTGGTGTGCCCGATCGAGATCGACGGCGGCGGGCGGATCGACGCGCTCGCCTACGTCCTCGACCGCACGCACCGCCAGTATGCGGGGGGGCTCGGCCTCGAGGAGCAGGCGGCGATCATCGCCACCTCGGAGGGCCCCGCCGGCCCCAACGCGGAGTACCTGCACAACACGGTCGAGCACCTGCGCGAGATCGGCATCGAGGATCCCGACCTCTTCGCCCTCGACCGCATGGTGCGCGCGCGCCGCGGGGCCTGAGCCGCCGCGCCGCGCCGCGCAGGCCTCAGCGGATCGCCGCGTAGTCCGCGAGGTGGCGGGCGACCACGTCGTACCACTCCCCGCTCGTGCGCATGTCGCGCAGGCCGCGGTTGATCAGCGTGATGTGCGCGCGGGCCGACGGGTTGGACCGCGCGGCGATCGCATGGAAGGTGAGCACGTCGGCGAGGTCGGGCAGCTCGCTCACCTCGCCGGCCAGGCGCAGCCGCGCGATCTCCCGCTCGACGATCGTCACCGCCGCGCTGACCACGTCGACCTCGCCGGCCGCCAGCCGCTCGAGGCACTCGGCCACCGTGGCGGCCGAGACCAGCCGCGCGCGCGGCGCGACATGGCCGTGCGCCTCGAGGTCGAAGGTCTCCCGGCCCATCGGGCGGCAGATGCGCGCGCCGACCAGACCGTCATGGCTGATCGCCGCCGCGAAGCGGCCGCCGACCCGCACGAAGTACCCGACCACGAGATCGTGCAGCGGCTGCGACCAGTGGTAGCGCGCGCAGCGCTCCCGAAGCCGGTCCGAGAGCGCCGCGGGCTGTCCGCAATCGGGCCGGAGCCACGGAAAGCTCACGTCGAACGTCCCGTCGGGCAGCAGGATGGTGAGGTGGGCATCCCAGTCGTCGATGAACGCGACGCGGGCGCTGCGGTCGGGCGCCGCGCGGGCCAGCGCGCGCAGGATCACGTCGGTCAGCATCCCCTGCTCCGGCAGGCCGCTGCCGGAGAAGGGCGGATACTCGCCCGAGAGAAGGCGCACCCCGAGGCGCGCCGAGCGCGGCGCGACGTCGAGAGCCGGGTTCCCGGGCTCGGCCTCGGCCTCGGGCGTGAGCCGAAGGGCCGTCGGTCCCGGCGCGGCCGCCCCGGTCCCGGCGGCGGGCGCCGGCGCGGGCGGGCTCGCCGCGGC
>CAZWDE010000469.1:0-2112 GCA_964632555.1 uncultured Limibaculum sp. | reverse complement strand
GGCGCCGAGATCGCCGCCGTGCGCCCGATCGCGGCGGCCGGCGCGCCCGGCGCCGGTCCTCCCGAGCCGGAGCCGGGCGGCTACCTCGCGCCGGCGCCCGAGGCCGGGGAGCCCGGCGCCGAGGAGGCCATGGACGCGCCCGATCACGGGCTCGTAGACTGGGACGACGCGGTCGAGGAGGACTGAGATGTTCAAGGGACTGGGCGACATGGGCAAGCTGATGCGGCAGGCCCAGGAGATGCAGGAGAAGATGGCCGAGGCGCAGGCGCGCATCGCCGAGATCGAGGCCGAGGGCAGCTCGGGCGGCGGCCTGGTGCGCGCGGCGGCCGGCGCCGACGGCGGGCTCCGGCGGCTCTCGGTGGACCCATCGCTCCTCGGCGACCCCGCCGAGCGCGAGGTGCTCGAGGACCTGATCGTGGCGGCCGTCAACGACGCCGTCGAGCGCGCGCGCGAGCTCGGCCGCGAGGAGATGGCGCGGGCGACCGAGGGCCTGCAGCTGCCGCCGGGCATGAAGCTGCCCTTCGGCTGAGGGCCGGCGCCCCGCCCATGGCCGAGAACAGCCCGATCGAGAGCCTCATCGAGCTGATGGCGAAGCTCCCGGGGCTCGGGCCGCGCTCGGCGCGCCGGGCCGCGCTCGCGCTCGTGCGCAAGCGCGAGCGGCTGCTGCTGCCGCTCTCCCAGGCGATGGCCTCGGTCGCGCAGTCGGTGACCAGCTGCGCGCGCTGCGGCAATCTCGCGACCGCCGAGGAGTGCGAGATCTGCACCGATCCGCGGCGCGAGCCGCGCACGCTCTGCGTGGTCGCCGAGGTGGCCGATCTCTGGGCGCTCGAGCGCGCGGGCGCGTTCCGCGGGCGCTACCAGGTGCTCGGCGGGCTCCTCTCCGCGCTCGACGGCGTGACGCCCGAGACGCTCCGGCTGCCGGCCCTCGCGGGCCGGGTCGCCGAGGAGGGCGTCGAGGAGGTGATCCTCGCGCTGCCCGCGACGATCGACGGGCAGACCACCGCCCATGTGGTCGCGGACCATCTCCAGCCGACCGGCGTGCGGGTCACGGCGCTGGCCCGCGGCGTGCCGATCGGCGGCGATCTCGACTATCTCGACGAGGGGACGCTGACCGCCGCGCTGTCGGCGCGCCAGGCCTTCTAGGGCGTCGCGAGCCGGTCTCTTGCCGGGCGGCAAGTCGCCACCCATATGGCGCTCACCGGAATTTCAGAGGACAGGGAGTTTCACATGGCCTTTCCGATCCTGAAGCTGACGAGCGACGAACGTCGCCTGATGCAGACCCACGGCCATTCGCGCGCCAGCAGCCTGATCAAGACCTACAACACCTATGCCAAGAAGAGCCGGGGCGCGATCTGCCTCGAGGTCCTCGGGCAACTCGACACGATGCTGGCGAAGGCGATCAAGGACAGCGCCGCGGCGACCGAGGATTTGCGGGCCCTGCTCGCGCGACTGATCGAGGCGATCAAGACCGCGCGGAAGGCGCTCGCGGCCAGCGGGGTCAAGGCCTGAGGCGGCGCGGGGCCGCGCGCGCGGCGGGCCGGCCCGTCGGCAGCGACTGGGCCGTCGCCGCGCCGAGCCTCGAGGAGATCGCCGCGATCGCCGAGGCGGCGCGGGCGGCCCTGCCCGAGCCCTTCGCCGCGCACGCGGCCGAGGTCTCCCTGCGCATCGCCGACCTGGCCGACGACGAGACGCTCGACGAGCTGGGCCTCGACGACCCCTTCGAGCTGACGGGCGTCTATCGCGGCCGCGCGCTGATCGACCGCGCGGGCGCGGAGAGCGGCGCCATGCCCGACGAGGTCTGGCTCTACCGCCGCGCGATCCTCGACGAATGGGCCGAGCGCGGCGACGTGGCGCTCGACGCGCTGGTCGCCCACGTTCTGGTGCACGAACTCGCGCATCATTTCGGCTGGTCGGACGAGGACATCGCGCGGATCGACGACTGGCGGCTCTGAGGTGCGCGGGCGCGGCCGGGGGGGGGGGGGCGGCGCGCGCCCCCCCCCCCCCCCGCCCGGGAGACCAGCTCCCATAACAGCGAGGTCGGCCACGCCGGTCTGTACTACCCGGAGGGGTCGCTCAAGGCCCGCAGCTGCGTGGCGGGACGCGAGGCGCTCT
>CAZWDE010000468.1:0-2123 GCA_964632555.1 uncultured Limibaculum sp. | reverse complement strand
ACGTGGTTGATGTTGCCGCCGACGATGATCACGGCGCCGACCTCGGCCACCGCCCGACCGAACCCGGCCAGCGCGACCGTCAGCAGGCTGTAGCGCGCGTCCCACAGGAGCGCGCCGACGCGGTCGAGAGGACCGACACCCATCGATGCGAACTGCTCCGCGTATTCCCGGTGCAGATCCTCCACCACCTGCTTGGTCAGCGCTGCGACGATCGGCGTGACCAGGATGGTCTGCGCGATGACCATGGCCGTCGGCGTGTAGAGCAGTTGCAACGGTCCGAGCGGACCCGAGGCGGACAGCATCAGATAGACCATCAGTCCGACGACGACCGGCGGCAGCCCCATCAGGGCGTTGAGAACGACGGTGACGACAGTCCGGCCGGGGAAGCGGAACGCGCCGACGGCGCCCCCGAGCGGCAGGCCGATCAGGCAGGCCACGGCCACGGCGGTCAGGGTCACCCTGAGCGACAGGGCGATGATCTCGATCAGGTCGGGATCCCAGACAAGGATGAGACCCACCGCCTCGGCAAGGATGCTGCCAAAACCGTCCAAGGATGCGTTTCCTCCCGTTTGCCGGAAGAAAAGCATGAAAACGCGGGCCAATCCAACCCCCATCCTGCGTCCACCCCACGCATCGATGTCACCACCGTCGGGCTCTTCGGGGATGCGCGGCCGGCCGAAGCTTCCAATTGGCACCTATCGGAACTACGCTTCGGACGGAGAAAGAGCATGAATGCAGCAGATAATGCAGACCCGCCCGATGCCCGAGGCAGAAAAACTGCGGATCGATGACCGCATCTCGCCGGTGGGCGAAGTGTCCGGGGCCTTCGGCGATCTCGGGACGTTCCTCCCCTATGTGATCGCCGCGGTCGGTGCGGGGCTTCTGGCGCCGACGCCGGTGCTGCTGGGCTTCGCTGCGAGCTACCTTCTCGTCGCCGTCGTCTATCGAGCGCCCGTCGCCGTTCAGCCGATGAAGGCCATCGGCGCCCTGATGCTCGCCGGGGCGCTGAGCTCGCAAGACATCGCCTGGGCAGGTGCGGCGATCGGCGCCGCGCTGCTGGTTTTCGCCGCGATCCCTGCGCTCGGCAGCGCCGCACGGGCCGTCCCGCAATCCGTCGTCACCGGCCTTCAGGCCGGCCTCGGGCTCGTCCTGCTGCTTGTCGCGGTCGAAGACCTGCAGACCTCCTGGAGCCTTGCGGTCCCCGCGCTCGCTTGCCTGGCCTGCGCCCATATCTGGCCCCGCGGGCCCTGGGCCATCATTGTCGTCGCCGGCGGGACGCTCCTCGCGCCTTCGGGCGTCGGGTCCGACGCCATCGCGAGCAGCCCGTCAGCGCCGGCAAACCCGCTTTCGGTGCTGTCGGCGATCGTCGCGCAACTGCCCCTGACTCTCTTGAATGCAATCGTCGTGACCGCCGCGATCGCCCATCAGCTCTTTCCGCGAACGCGAAACACGGTCTCGGTCCGCAAGCTGGCGGCGACGGGCGGGATCCTGAACCTTGCGCTGGCGCCCTTGGGTGCGATGCCGATGTGCCATGGCGCTGGCGGGGTCACGGCCCATCATCGGTTCGGGGCTCGCGGGATCGGCGCGCCCCTGCTGCTCGCAACGCTCTGCCTGGTCGGAGCGGCCGCCGGGCCAACCGTGATCGACGTCTTGGCTCGGATCCCGGACGCCGTGATCGGCGCGTTGCTCGCCTTCGCGGCGCTGGATCTGATCCTCAGCCGACGCATGTTCGACGCGCGCCCGGATTGCCAGCCGGTGATCGCGGCGACGGCGGTCGGAACGCTCGCAGCGGGCGCTTTCGTCGGTCTCGTCATCGGCCTTGCCGCCGAAACGCTGCGTCGGCATATCGGCCGCAAGCGCTCGTCCCGCGCTGCGGGGCAATCTCATCGCAACTAGAGAAAAGGGGATGGACATGAAGATCAGTGCGCGCAACGTTTTCAAGGGCAAGGTTCTCGAGATCAAGGAAGGGCCGGTGAACAGCCAGATCCGGGTCGATATCGGCGGCGGCAACACGATCACCTCGATGATCACGACAGATGCCACAAAGGAACTCGGGATCGAGGTCGGCGGCGAGGTGCATGTGGTCATCAAGGCGTCGGAGGTCATGCTCGCGACGGATTGAG
>CAZWDE010000467.1:0-2130 GCA_964632555.1 uncultured Limibaculum sp. | reverse complement strand
CGCGGGGCGGCCGGCGCCCGAACGGCCGCGCGGCGGCGCGCTCGCCGAGCTGATCGCCGCGCATCTCGACGCGCATTGCGCCTTCCACGGCGCCTGCGGCCTCCGCGCCTTCCGCAAGCATCTCGACGCCTATCTGGCGCCGGTGCCCGGCGCGCGGGCGCTCCGCGACCGGCTGATGCGCGAGGACAGCCCGGCGGCCGTCGCCCGCGCGCTCCGCGACGCGCTGCCGGCGCTCGACGGCGCCCCGCCCGCACGGCGCGCGGCATGACCGCGCTGGCCGAGACCCTGTGGCAGAGCCTGCCGACGCCGGCGCTGATGGTCGACGGCAAGCTCGCGATCCGCGCCGTCAACACGGCGGCCGAGAGCTTCTTCGACGCCTCCGAGCGCCATCTCGAGGGCCGGGGCCTCGGCCCGCTCGCCGGCGAGGACAGCCGCATCGCCGATCTCGCGCGGCAGGTGATCCGCACCGGGACGAAGACCGCCGAGTACGAGGTGGAGCTGCTCTGGCCCGAGGCGCCCCCGCGGCTCGTCGACATCCACGCGGCGCCCGTGATCGGGGGCCAGGGCGTGCTGATCCTGATCGCGCCGCGCGCGATCGCCGAGACGATGGACCGCTCGCTCACCCACCGCAACGCGGCGCGCTCGGTCGCCGGCATGGCGGCGATGCTCGCCCACGAGGTGAAGAACCCGCTCGCCGGCATCTCGGGCGCGGCGGAGCTGCTCGAGAGCTCGGTGCGCGAGGGCGACCGCGAGCTCACCCAGCTGATCCGCGACGAGGCCAAGCGGATCGGCGCGCTGATGGCCCGCGTCGAGCAGTTCGGCGACATCGGCCCGGGGCGGCGCGAGCCGGTGAACATCCACGACGTGCTCGACCGATCGCGCCGCGCCGCGCAGGCGGGCTTCGCGGCCCATGTGCGCTTCGTCGAGGAGTACGACCCCTCGCTGCCGCCGACGATCGGCGACCCGGACCAGCTGATGCAGGCGGTGCTCAACCTCCTCAAGAACGCCGGCGAGGCCGCGCCGCAGGTGGGCGGCGTCGTGCAGATCCGCACCGCCTACCGCGCGGGCATGAAGGTGCGCACCCCCGCCGGCAAGCGCGAGAGCCTGCCGCTGCAGGTGTCGATCACCGACAACGGCCCGGGCGTGCCCGAGGACCTGCGCCGGCACATCTTCGAGCCCTTCGTCAGCTCCAAGGCGAGCGGGTCGGGGCTCGGCCTCGCGCTCGTCTCGAAGATCGTCGCCGACCACGGCGGCATCATCGCCTGCGAGAGCGAGCCCGGCTGGACCCGCTTCCGCCTCTCGCTGCCGGTGGCGAGCGATGTCGAGATCGACCACGCGATCCGCGGCGAGGCGGAGGACGCCGCATGATGCCGGGCGCCACCGTCCTGCTCGCCGACGACGACCGATCGATCCGCACCGTGCTCAGCCAGGCGCTCTCCCGCATCGGCTGCCGCGTCCGCGCCACCGGCTCGGCCACCCAGCTCTGGCGGATGATCGAGGAGGGCGAGGGCGACGTCATCGTGACCGACGTCCACATGCCGGACGGCGACGCGCTCGACCTGCTGCCCGCCATCCGCAAGCGCCGGCCGGAGCTGCCGATCATCGTGATGAGCGCGCAGAACACGGTGCTCACGGCGATCCGCGCCGCCGAGGCCGGGGCCTACGAGTATCTGCCGAAACCGTTCGATCTCAAGGAGCTGATCGCGTCGGTCGAGAAGTCGCTCGAGGACCGCCGGGCGCGCGAGACGACCGCGACGCCCGCCCAGCGCGACGAGCCGGCCCTGCCGCTGATCGGCCGCTCGCAGGCGATGCAGGACGTCTACCGCGTGATGGCGCGGCTGATGCACACCGATCTCACGGTGATGATCTGGGGCGAGTCGGGCACCGGCAAGGAGCTGGTCGCCCGCGCGCTCCACAATTTCGGCAAGCGCGCCAAGGGGCCGTTCCTCGCGATCAACATGGCGGCGATCCCGCGCGAGCTGATCGAGTCCGAGCTGTTCGGCCACGAGAAGGGCGCCTTCACCGGCGCGACCGAGCGCGCCCCCGGCAAGTTCGAGCAGGCGCAAGGCGGCACGCTGTTCCTCGACGAGATCGGCGACATGCCGATGGAGGCGCAGACCCGGCTGCTGC
>CAZWDE010000466.1:0-2132 GCA_964632555.1 uncultured Limibaculum sp. | reverse complement strand
GAGGTCACGTTGCGGATGCAGTTGCCCGAGGTCTGGATCGCGTGCATCTCGACCGAGGCGAGCGCGTCGAGGATATCCGGCACGTCGCGCAGCTTCGGCCAGTTGAACTGGATGTTCTGCCGCGTGGTGAAGTGGCCGTAGCCGCGGTCCCAGCGCTCGGCGATCTCGGCGAGCATCCGCATCTGGCGCCCGCCGAGCGTGCCATAGGGGATCGCCACCCGCAGCATGTAGGCGTGGAGCTGCAGATAGAGCCCGTTCATCAGGCGGAGCGGCTTGAACTCGGCCTCGGTCAGCTCGCCGGAGAGCCGCCGGCCCACCTGGTCGCGGAACTGGGCCGTGCGCTCGGTCACGAACTGGTGGTCGAACTCGTCGTAGCGGTACATCGCGATCTCCCGGGCTGCGCGCAGGGGTCGTGAAGCTCGGCGCCCGGCCGGGTGTCAGGCCGCCCGGGCCACCCGCGCAGGTGCAGCATAGGCGAAAGTCGGTTCGCGGTCCGCACGAATCCGCTCGCGCCGGCTCACGGGAACGGGCGCGCCCGCCTCGAGCGCGACCGTCACGAGATAGGGCCCGACCACCTGGTTGTCGGCCTCGGCGAGACGGCCCGCATCCTCGAGGACCTGCGCCTGCTCCGGGGTCTCGGCCACGCGCGCCTCGGCGATCCGGCGCGTCCAGCCGGCGGTGCCGTAGAACACGCTGTCGCCCTCGACGAGATCGTTGGCGGTCAGCACCTGCGGCTGGAAGGTCTTCGGCATGGTCGCGTCTCCCGCATCTCGTCGCCCGGGCGGACAGTCGCCCTCGGCCCCTCTCGATCCACAACCTAGAGCCTGCCCGTGTGGTTTGCAAGATTATACATTCTAACCCACGCACAAGCTATTTTATACATTTTTATAATGCTAAATAGGCCGATTGCGGAGGCGGCCCCCGCGCGCTATCACGCCGGCGTGATGGCGAGCCCCGACCGCGCGCCCGGCCGCGCCCCCGATCGCACCTACCTGCTGCCCCTGCCCGCCTCCGGCGACCCGCCCGGGGCGCGGGGCCTCGGCGGCGCGCGTCTCGCCTTCGCCGAGGTGCTGGTGATGCGCCGCGGCGAGGGGGCCGAGCGCCTGCCGGCCGAGGCCGCCGAGGCGCTCTATCCCGATGCGGCGCTCGCGCTCGCCCGCGCGGCCGCGGCCCGCCCGCCGCTCGCCGGCGTGCCGCTCGACCGCCCCCGGATCATGGGCATCGTCAACGTCACGCCCGACAGCTTCTCGGACGGCGGGCGGCTGGCCGACACCCGCGCGGCGGTCGAGCACGCGCTCGCTCTCGCCGAGGCCGGCGCCGATCTTCTCGACATCGGCGGCGAATCGACCCGGCCCGGCGCGGCGCCGGTTCCGGAGGCCGAGGAGCGCGCCCGCGTGCTGCCGGTGATCGAGGGGCTGGTCGCGGCCGGCTGCCCGGTGCCGATCTCGATCGACACGCGCAAGGCCGCCGTCGCGCGCGACGCGCTCGCCGCCGGCGCCACGCTCTTCAACGACGTCTCGGCGCTGACCCACGACCCCGGCAGCCTCGCCGTGGCGGCCGGCGCGCCCGCGCTCTGCCTGATGCACGCGCTCGGCGATCCGCGCACGATGCAGGACGACCCGCGCTACGACGACGTGCTACTCGACGTTTACGATTATCTGGCAGATCGTGTCGCCGCGGCCGAGGCGGCCGGCATCACGAGGGACAGAATGGCCGTGGACCCCGGCATCGGCTTCGGCAAGACGCTCGAGCACAACCTCGCGCTGCTGTCGGGGCTGCCGCTGTTCCTCGCGCTCGGCTGCCCGATCCTCGTCGGCGCGTCGCGCAAGCGCTTCATCGGAACGCTGTCGGGCGTGGCCGAGGCGGCGGAGCGCGCGTCGGGCTCGGTCGCGGCGGCGCTCCACGCGGCCTCCCACGGCGCCCACATCCTCCGGGTGCACGACGTGGCGGCGACGCGCGAGGCGCTCGGCGTGTGGGCCGCGCTCCACCCGCCGCGCGGTCCCGCAGCCGGGGCCGCGCGCATCCGAGAGACCGACCAGAGGGAGGCCGAGCGGCGATGAGCCGGAAACTCTTCGGGACCGACGGCATCCGCGGCCGGGCCAACACCCATCCGATGACCGCCGAGGTCGCCA
>CAZWDE010000465.1:0-2139 GCA_964632555.1 uncultured Limibaculum sp. | reverse complement strand
CGGTCGCGAAGCCGAACATGATGCCCTGGTCGCCCGCGCCCTCGTCCTTGTTGTCCCGCGCGTCCACGCCCTGCGCGATGTCCGAGGACTGCTCGTGGATGTAGGTGTCGATCGAGCAGGTCTTGAAGTGGAAGCCCTTCTGCGCATAGCCGATCTCGCGGATGCAGTCGCGCGCGACGCCGCAGATCTCCTCGGGCGTGACCGCGTTGTCCTCCGAGATCTTCACCTCGCCCATCATCACCACCTTGTTGGTGGTCGCGGCGGTCTCGATCGCGGTGCGCGCCTCGGGCTCGCGGGCGAGGATGAAATCGACGACCGCGTCGGAGATCTGGTCGCACACCTTGTCGGGATGGCCCTCGGACACCGATTCGGACGTGAAGAGATAGTTGCTGAGGGCCATGGGAGGCGGCGCTCCGTCAGGATGCGGGACGAGAACACGGCAGGCCGCCGCGCCGATCGGGTCAGTGACACGGCCGCGGCCGGACGGTCAAGCGGCGCGCGCCCGGGCCCGCGGCCGTGCGAGCGCGAAGCCCGCCAGCAGGGCGGCGATGGCGGCGAAGGCCGGCCAGTCGCCGGTGCGGGCGTAGAGCGTGGGCGCGCCCGGCGGCGGCAGCGCCGCGTCGATCGCCCCGGCCTCGCCGAGCGGCAGGGCGCGCAGCACCCGGCCGCGCGCGTCGATCACCGCCGAGATGCCGGTGTTGGCGGCGCGGACCACCGGCAGGCCCTGCTCGATCGCCCGCATCCGCGCCTGCGCGAGATGCTGCTGCGGCCCGGCGAAACTGCCGAACCACGCGTCGTTGGTGGCGTGCAGGATCCAGTCGGGCCGCGGCCCGGGCGGCACCACCTCGGCGGGGAAGATCATCTCGTAGCAGATCGCGGGCGCCATCGGCGGCAGGCCCGGCAGCGCGAGGCTCCGGGCCGCGCGTCCGGGCACGAAGCCCGCGCCGTTCATGCCCGCGAGCGCCTCGAGCCCGAGCCGCTCGAGAAGCGCGCGCGCCGGCATGTACTCGCCGAAGGGGACGAGGTGGTGCTTGTCGTAGCGCTCGGCGATCGCGCCCTCCGGGCTCACCGCCATCAGCGAGTTGGACCAGCGCCGCCGGCCGTCCGCGCCGGTCTCGTAGAACAGCGCCCCGGTCACCAGCCACGCGCCCCGCGCGACGCCGGCGAGCTGGCGCACCGCCTCCGGCGCGTCCTGCGGCAGGAAGGTGATCGCCGTCTCGGGCCAGATCACCGCCGCCGGGGCCCCGAGCGGTCCGGGCGGCGCGGCGGTGAGATCGACGAGGCGGCGCAGGAACCGCTCGGCGTGGTCGGGGTGCCATTTGAGATGCTGCGGCGCGTTCGGCTGGACGATCCGCAGCACCGGCCCGTCCGCCGCCTCGACCGGCGCGCGCGCCGCGCCGCCGGCCCAGAGGAGGGCGAGAAGGCCGAGCGCGCCCCACGCGGCCGGGCTGCGCGGGCCGGCGACGAGCGGCAGCGCGGCGAGGCCGAGCGTGAGGAGCGTGAGCCCGAACGGCCCCACCCAGGCGGCCGTCTGGGCGAGGGCCGTGTCGAGCCAGCCATACCCCGCGAGCCCCCACGGAAACCCGGTGAAGGCGTGGGCGCGCACGGCCTCGGCGGCGGCGAGCGCGGCGGCGAGGAGGATCGCCCGCGTCCACGTCCCCCCGGGCCAGAGCGCGTGGGCGAGGGCCGCGGCCGCCGCCCAGTAGAGCGCGAAGCCCGCCGGCAGGAGCGTCACCGCGAAGGGCATGGCCCAGGCGAAGCGCTCGGCGTCGACGAGGAAGGCATGGCCGATCCAGTGGAGCGCGGTGACGAAATGCGCGAACCCCGCGACCCAGCCGACGATCGCCGCGGCGCGGGCCGAGGGCGCGGCGTCGACCAGCCAGACGAGCAGCGGCATCGCGAGGAAGAGCGCGGCGGGCGCCGAGACCGGCGGCTGCGCGGCGGTCAGCAGGGCGCCCGCAACGGCGGCCAGACCGGCGCGCGCCCACGGGCCGCGCCCCGCGATCCAGCGCCGCGGACGGTCGGCGAGGTCCCCGAGGCGCACGGGCCGGCTATTCCGCCGCCTGGCGTTCCGGCGCGGGCGGGAGCCGCAACTCGCGCAGCGCCGGCGGCGCGGTCGGGGCGGCGCCCGCGGGGCGG
>CAZWDE010000464.1:0-2150 GCA_964632555.1 uncultured Limibaculum sp. | reverse complement strand
AGCGCTACAAGTCGCTGCAGGACATCATCGCGATCCTCGGCATGGACGAGCTCTCCGAGGAGGACAAGCTGACGGTCGCCCGCGCGCGGAAAGTGCAGCGCTTCCTCAGCCAGCCCTTCTTCGTCGCCGAGGTGTTCACCGGCTCGCCCGGCATCTACGTGCCGGTGGAGAAGACCATCGAGGGCTTCGAGAAGCTGGTGAACGGCGAGGTCGACCACCTCCCCGAATCGGCCTTCTACATGGTCGGCGACATGGACGGCGCCATCGAGAAGGCGCGCAAGATGGCCGCCGAGGCGGCCTGAACCGAACGGGGGAGGCGGGGCCATGGCGGAGACGCTGAAGTTCGAGCTCGTGAGCCCGGAGCGGATGCTCGCCTCGATCGAGGCCGAGGCCGTCACCGTCCCGGGGCAGACCGGCGAGTTCACGGCGATGGCCAACCACGCCCCCTATCTGACCACGCTGCGCCCCGGTTTCGTCACCGTGACGGGCGGCGAGGGCGGGCGGTACTTCGTGACCGGCGGGTTCGCCGAGGTCTCGGGCAACACGCTCTCGGTGCTCGCCGAGGAGGCGATGCCGGCCGAGGAGGCGACGCGCGACTGGATCGAGGGCAAGATCCGCGACACGGAGAAGGCGGTCGAGGAGGCCGGCGAGGACCGGATCGTGGCGGTGCGCCAGCGCCTCGACGACTACCGCGCGATCGCGGCGCATCTTGGCTGAGGCGGTGCGGATCGCGGCCCGCGCGGCGACGCTGGCCCTCGCCCTCGCGGGTTGCACCGACCGCGACTTCTACGACGATGCGCCGCCGCCCAACTCGGGCGGCCCGGAGGTCTCGGCCGTGCCGCATCTGACCTCGGCCGAGGTGGAGATCTTTCTCTCCGGCAGCACGCTGACCCATCGCGACGACCAGCGGACCTGGACCGTCTATGTCGACCCGACGGGCGAGCTGCGCGGGATCGCCGAGACGCTCGGTCCGAACACCGCGCTCGTGCGCGCCCGGGGAACCTGGACCGTGCTGGGCGACGGGCGGGTGTGCCGGGAGTGGACCGAGGGCTGGGACGCGCGCGACAGCGGCTGCGCCTTCGTGCGGCGGGAGGGCGACGTCTACAGCTTCGCGCCGGTGGAGGCGCCCGAGGCCGACCCGCTGCGCCGCCGGCGCGAGGCCGGCAACCCGCGCGGCCTCTGAAAGCGGGAGCGGCGGCCGATCAGGCGAGAAGGTCGGCGAACTCCGCGAAGACGCGGGCATAGATCGCGCGCTTGAACGGCACGATGCGCTCGATCAGATCGTCCGCGCGCATCCAGGTCCAGCGGCTGAATTCCGGCTCGGCGCCCGGAACGGGCGCGTCGATGCGGATCTCGTCGTCGGCGCCGAGGAAGCGCGCGGCCACCCAGCGCTGCTCCTGCCCGCGATAGCGTCCGCCCCAGAGGCGGCCCATCAGCTCGGGCGGCAGGTCGTAGCGGAGCGGCTCGGGGGTCTCGCGGAGGATCGCGACGCGGGACGGGGCCACGCCCGTCTCCTCCTCGAGTTCGCGCAGCGCCGCCGCCCGCACGCTCTCGCCGGCGTCGATGCCGCCCTGCGGCATCTGCCAGGCCGGACCCGGATTGTCGATCCGCTGCCCGGCGAAGACGAGGCCGCGCCGGCAAATGAGGGCGATGCCGACGCAGGGCCGGTAGGGCAGCGCCGCCGGATCGGCCATGCCGGCGCCGTCCCTCAGGGGGCGCTTGCGACGCGCACGGCGCCGGCGCGGATCGACCGCGCCCGCGCCGCGCAAGGACGCGGCCGGCCCGCTCTCACCGCTGGCCGTAGATCGCGAGGCCGTTCAGGAGATCCAGCGCATAGGCCATCTGGAAATCCTCGGCGCGGAGTTCGGCCGTCGCCTCGTGGCGCTCGCGCTCCTCCTCGAGCTGCTGGCGCTCCTCCTCCGAGAGCTCCTCCGAGAGGCTGCCGCGGAGATCGGCCTCGGAGCGGGTGCGGCGGCGCTCGGCCTCGTCGGCGTCGACCACCCGGCGCTCCTCGACGAGGATGTCGGGCTCGATGCCGAGCGCCTGGATCGAGCGGCCCGAGGGCGTGTAGTAGCGCGCCGTCGTCAGCTTCACGGCCCCTCGCTCGCCAAGCCGCATCACGGTCTGGACCGAGCCCTTGCCGAAGCTCT